>CP144814.1:0-5587 GCA_036689395.1 Candidatus Stammera capleta | reverse complement strand
TATTTATATCACATATTTAAAAAAAAATAAATATTTTATAAAAACTAGTATTTATTCATTACTAAATATATTAATATAAATTTTCATAAAAAATAAAAATTATATTTATTATTAATAAATTTTATGATATAATTACTCTAAAATTTAAAATATATAAAAGAATAATATTTTTATATTAAAAAAAAAATACTTACTTTATTAAACAGATTACATAGGATATATATGAAAAAAAGCATATACTTAATTTTAATGAGTATTTTATTTATTAATGTAGCTATAGCTTCTGGAGATACACGTAATATTAAAGAACCTGTAAATCCTTCAAGTTGTATTATCTTAAAAGCTAATAATAAAAATAATACTAGTTTAATTCAAAAATCAATAAATACTTGCGCTAAACAAAATAAAGTAGTTGAATTAAAATCAGATAACGAAAATTTTCATTTTTATTCAGGACCAATTAGTATACCTTCAAACGGGGGGTTATTAATAAACAAAGGAACTATATTATCAGCTATACCTGATCCTAAATTATATGATAATGGAAATAATAAATGTGGTAAATTAGATAATATAGGTAAATCATGTAATCCTTTTATTACAATAAATAATTCTGAAAACAATGGTATATATGGTGAAGGAATTATTGATGGTCAAGGTAATTCAGTAATGAAAGGTAGTACAAAAACATGGTGAAATTTAGCTAGTGAAGCTCAAAAAAAAAATCAATCACAAAATGTACCTAGACTTATTGTAATAAAAAATTCAAAAAATTTTACTCTATATAAAATATCTCTAAAAAATTCTCCTAATTTTCATGTTTCTACAAATAATGTTAATGGTCTTACAGCATGAAACGTAAAAATTAATACTCCTGCTGATGCTCGTAATACTGATGGTATTGATCCGGGATCATCAACTAATATTACTATAGCTCATTCATATATAAGTACTGGAGATGATAATGTAGCTATAAAAGCATCAAATGGACCTACATCACATGTATCAATAGTAAATAATAATTTTGGTAAAGGACATGGAATGTCTATAGGTAGTGAAACATTAGGAAAAGTAAATAATATATTGGTAGACGGTTTATCAATGAATGGAACAACTAGTGGTTTACGTATTAAAAGTGATAAATCTAAAGGTGGTTTAGTAAATTCTATTACATATAAAAATATATGTATAAAAGATGTTAAAAATCCTATATATTTAGATATGTTTTATAATAAAAACGCTAAAGGAAATAAAATACCTCAATTCAAAGATATACATTTTGAATCAGTAAAAGTATTAACACCTGGTAATTTTATTTTTAACGGCATAAAAGGAAATAATATTGAAGTTACATTTAAAGATGTAAGTATTAAAAAAGGTTCTATAATAAAAATGGAAAATGTTTCTTCTAAAGGTACTTTAGAAGAAAATGCTTCTGGAAATATTTGTCCTACAAGAAAATAATAAAAAAAATAAATTCTTTAAAGAAAAAGATTAAATAAAGTAAGAATCCCTTAAAACCCTATTTTTTTAAATAGGGGTTTAAGGTATTATTTTTATAGAAGTTTGTCTTATTCCATTCTTTCTATAAATAATAGAAGTTATATTAATAAAATTTATTTTATTTTTTTTTTTATTATTATTTTTATTTTTATTATTTTTTTTTGATGGAGTTATCCATCAATTTATTCTTTTAATAAAACAAAAATCTAATATATAATCTAAATTATCTATATTAGATACTTCACTTAAAATTACCGGAATATTTTTATTTAAAAAACAATTTATAAGTTGTATTATTTTATTTTTAATTCTAAATATTTTTTTATATAAAGAAATCAATAAAAAAATTTTATTTTTAAAATAAAATTTAAATAATTTTATTATTTTTAATAAAATAATATTATTTAAATATTTAAAATTATTAAAATAATTAACAAAAATAAAATTATATATTTTTTTATATCTACATAAATATATTATTTCTTTATAAAAATCATATCATTCATATATATCATTACATTGATAATTAATATCTACAAATATATTTTTTATATTCTTTATATTATTAATAAATAAAATAACATATTTAATATATTTAACATATTTAAATGTTTCTTTTTTTTTAAAACTATAAAATTTAAAATTTATAGTTAAATTAATATAATATTTATAACATAATTTAATTAATTTAATAAATAATTTGTTTTTTATTTTCTCTTTATATTTTAATAATATTTTTATATTATTTATATATTTTATATAAACTTTTATTTTTTCACTAATATTATTTTTTTTATATATATTATATAAATTTATACCCCTAATAATAGGTATTATATTATTTATATATTTTTTTGTTTTTTTTTCATTCATAATTTATTATAATATATTAATTAATGTAAATACTTAAAAATAAATTTAATAAAATATGAACAAAAATTTTTCAAAATGTTGATTAAAAAATATAATTAAAATTATAAATAAAAAAAAAAAATATTTAAATATATTTAAAAATATTTATATAAATAAAAAATTTAATATTATAAAAAATGAAATAACTTTTTTTATAAAAAAAAAAATTAACTTTATAAATAATATTAAAAATGCTACATTAATATTTTTAATAAATAAAAATTTAAAAAATGAAGAATATTTAATAAAAAATATAAAAAAAAAAATATTTATTTTTTCTAAAAATAAAAATGGATTTTTATATTCTTTATATCATATATTTAAAATAATACAACTAAAAAAAATAAATAGAAAATATATATATATACATGAAAAACCTCATGTAAAATTAAGAATTATACAACATTTAGATAATTTAGATGGATCAATAGAAAAAGGATATTCAGGAAATTCAATTTTCTTTTTTAGAAATAATATTAACTTTAACTTTCTTAGAATAGAATATTATTGTAAATTACTATGTAGTATAAAAATAAATGCTATATGTATAAATAATATAAATGTTAATAAATCATCTACTTTTTTAATAACAAAAAATTTATTAATTCAACTTTATGAAGTTTATAATATTTTATATAAATACAACATAAAAATGTTTTTATCAGTTAATTATAAAAGTCCAATAATATTAAGCAAATTAAATACATTTGATCCATTAAACAATAAAGTTATATATTGATGAGAAAAAAAAATAGAAGAAATATATTCATATATTCCTCATCTTGGTGGTTTTGTTATAGAAACTGATTCTAAGTATAATAAAGGTCCATTATATTATAAAAGAAATCATATAGAAGGATGTAAAAATATAGCAAAAAATTTAAATTATTTTAATGGAATTTTAATATGAAAATGTAATATATATAAAAAACAAAAATGAAAAAATAAAAATAATGATAAAATTTTAAATAATTACAATTACTTTAATAAATTTAATAATATGTTTCCAAATAATGTTATATTACAAATAAGTAATCCTATAGGACATCAAGTTAGAGAACCTGTTTCTCCATTATTAGGATCTATGAATAAAACATCACAAATATTAGAATTACAAGCTAATCAAGAATTTACAGGACAAGAAATAGATCTATGTTGATTACCCTTACAATGAAAAAATATTTTTAATTTTAATACATATTATTATAAAAATAAAAAATGTACTATAAAAAAATTAATTTCTGGTAAATTACATAAAAATAAATATTATGGAGTATCAATTATATCTAATATAGGAGATAATTATAATTGAACTGGAAATTATTTATCTCAATCAAACATATTTTGTTATGGAAATATATTATGAAATTTAAATATAAATTTAAATAATTTATTAAAAGATTGAATTAAAATATCAATAAGTAATAATAATAAAATTATAAAAATTATTAAAAAAATACTATTTAATAGTTGAAAAACTTATGAAAAATATACTACTCCTTTAGGTATAGGAGGTATGGTTGATCCAATTTCTAACTATGAACCTAATATAGATGGATATGAATATATTAATTCTGGAATATACCATAATTCTAATAGATATAGTATAGGTTATAATAGAACTTTAAATGGATCAAAATTTGTAAAACAATATTTCAATAAAAATTTTAAAAAATTTAATAATCCAAATAAATGTCCAGAAAAATTATTATTATTTTTTCATAATTTACCATATACATTTATACTTAAAAAATATAAATCTTCTATAATACAATATATATATGATACACATTTTAAAGGAGTAAATAATATTCGTAAATGAATAAAATTATGAAATAAAACTAAATTTTATATAAAAAAAAATATATTTAAAAATGTTAAAAAAAGATTAAAAAAACAATATATTCATTCATGTAAATGAAGAGATAAAATAAATACTTATTTTTATAGAAAATCAGGAATAAAAGATAAATTTAAAAGAAAAATATATAAATAAAAATTTATATATACTTAATTTGTTTTTAACACTAATAATATAATATATATATATTTATATATATAAATATATATTTGTATAAAAAGAATAAAATTATGATAAAAAAAATAAAAAAAAAAAAAAAAAATAAAAATAAATTTATTGGATATATAAATAATTTTTTAATTAGTATATCATTACCTCATTCTAATAGATCAAAATATTTTTTTAAAAAAAATATTAAATATAGTTCTTTAAAAGTTATTTCAGATCCAGATTATGGACTTCCTTATGGGAGAATTCCTCGTATAATAATTATATGATTATGTACAGAAGCTAAATTAAAAAAATCTCCAATAATTTATTTAGGTAAATCCAAAAATGAATTTCTCAAAAAATTAGGACTTATCCCTAGTGGAGGTAAAAATGGTTCAATAAATAGAATTAAAAATCAAATTAATAGATTACTTAATTCTAAAATATCAATCATTTATAAAAAAAATAATATATATAAATTCAAAAATTTAAATATTATAAATAATGCTATTTTTTTTTGAAAAAAAAATAGTAATTTTCGAAAAAGTAATATATCTTTATCAAAACAATTTTATGAAAATATAAAAAATAATTGTTTACCAATAGATTTAAGAATTATCAAAAATATTAGATCACCATTAGCTTTAGATATATATATATGATTAACTTGAAAAATAAAAATAATAAAAAAAAAAACTATAATAACCTGAAAAAAATTAAAACTTAAATTTGGTTTTAATTATAAAAATTCTGATAAAGGTTTATATAACTTTAAAATAGAATTTATAAAAAAATTAAAATATATATTTTCATATTATCCTAAAATTAATATTTGTATTTTAAAAACAGGTTTAAAAATTAAAAATACTCATCCTTATTTATTACATATAAAAAAAAAGAAAATAAAACATTTTTTAAAAAACAAATTAAAATAAAAAACAAAACAATTCAACCCCCCCTTAAAAAAACTAAAATATTTTATAACTATAAATATTTTTAATTATATATATATTATATATTATAACAAAACAATTCAACCCCCCCTTAAAAAAACTAAAATATTTTATAACTATAAATATTTTTAATTATATATATATTATATATTATAATAAAACAATTCAACCCCCCCTTAAAAAAACTAAAATATTTTATAACTATAAA
>CP144813.1:119355-246187 GCA_036689395.1 Candidatus Stammera capleta | reverse complement strand
AAAAAATTTTAAATGATTTTTTAAAATTAATGTTTTTCTTTTTATAATTTATTATATAAAAAGATTTATATATATATATATTACAATCTATTATAAAAATTTTTTTTTTACAAATTTCATATTTCTCTAAATATAAACTAATTATTTTTCTTTAACATTAAAAGTTTTATAATTTACAAATTATAATATATTTTTTTTATTAAATCAATAAAATTTATTAATTTATTTTAAAAAAAAGTTAATTTACTATTTAAAATATTTAAATTTTGTAATATAATAATTTAAATTTCTTTAATTATTAAAAGGTTAATATGTTTTTTGATATAATTGTAGTTGGGGGGGGGCATGCTGGAATAGAAGCTAGTTATATATCTTCTAAAATGGTTAATAAAGTTTTATTAATTACTTATAATATTAATAATATTGGAAAAATGTCATGTAATCCCTCTATAGGGGGATTGGGTAAAAGTCATTTAGTAAAGGAAATTGATGCACTTGGTGGATTAATGGCAAAATTAGCAGATTTATCTGCTATACAATATAAAACTTTAAATTTAAGTAAAGGTGAAGCTGTAAGATCAACTAGAGTACAAATAGATAAAAAAATATATAGTTATAATTCTTTAAATATAATAAAAAACATTAAAAATATTACAATCTATGAAGATGAAGTTATAAATTTAATTATTAAAAATAATTTTATTAAAGGAGTTGTAACATTAAAAAAAAAAATATATAGTAGTATTGTTATAATTTCTACAGGAACTTTTTTAAATTCTAAAATTTTTATAGGAAATATAATTAAAAAAGGAGGAAGAATTAATGATCATTCTTCTTTAAAATTAGCAAAATTTTTAAGTAAATATCCTTTTAGATTTAGTTATTTAAAAACAGGTACTCCACCAAGAATACTTAAAAAATCTATAAATTATAAATATTTAGAAAAACAAAAAGGAGATAAAATAAATTATTTTTCTTTTTTTAGTAATTTTAAAAAAATTAATAATTTACCTCAAATTAAATGTTATATAACAAATACTAATAAATTAACTCATAAAATAATTAAAGATAATATAAAATATAGTCCTTTATATAACGGTAAAATAATTGGTATAGGTCCTAGATATTGTCCTTCTATAGAAGATAAAATAATTAATTTTCCGGATAAAAATAGTCATAATATATTTTTAGAAAAAGAAGGTTTATTTAGTAATATTATATATCCTAATGGTGTATCTACAAGTTTACCAATTACTATACAAAATAAATTTATAAGAACTATAAAAGGATTGGAAAATTCAGAAATTATTAAACCAGGTTATGCTGTTGAATATATGTTTTTAAATCCAAAAGATTTAAAATTAACATTAGAAAGTAAAATAATAAATAATTTATTTTTTGCTGGACAAGTAAATGGTACGACTGGATATGAAGAAGCTGCATCTCAAGGATTAGTAGCTGGTATAAATGCAGGATTAAAAATTAATAATAAATCTAATTTTATACTTAATAGATTAAATTCATATATAGGTGTAATGATAGATGATTTATGTAATAAAGGAATAGATGAGCCTTATAGAATGTTTACTTCTAGATCAGAATATAGGTTATTTTTAAGGGAAGATAATGCTGATTATAGATTAACAAAATATGCTTATAAATTAAATTTAATTAATAAAGATGAATGAAAATATTTTTTAAATAAAATTAATATTATTAATAATAATTACAAATATTTTAAAGATAAAAGTATATTTATAAAAAAAAAATATAAAAAAATTATAAATAAATATTTTTTAAATAAATATTTAAATAAAAAAATTAGTGTAAAATCTTTAATATGTAATTATTCATTATCTTTATATAAAATAATAATTAATTTTAATATTAAAAATATTAATAAAAAATTTTTAAAAGAAACTGAAATACTTATAAAATATAATGGTTATTTAAATAAACAAAAATCAGAAATATTAAAATTAAATTTTTATAAAAATATAATTTTACCTAAAAATATAAATTATAATTTAATTCCAAACATTTCTAATGAAATAAAACAAAAATTAAATAAATATAAATTTAAATTTATAAATTTAAGTGATATATATAATATATCAGGTATTACTCCTGTTTCTATTATGTCTATTTTAATATATATTAAAAAAAATAAATTAATTAATTAATGTTATTTTATTAAAAATTATAATATAAAATAATATTTTAAATAATAAATATAAAATTTTTTTTAAAATATTTTTTTTATTTTTTTTTAAATAATATATATATGTAAATTTTATTTATTAAATATTATATTTTTTATTAAAAAATTATTTTTTAAAAAAAAATAAATATTTTTTAGAATATATAAAATTTTATGGTATATTTATATATAAAAAAATTAATAGTTTTATATTTTTTTTAAAAAAAAAAGGGGTTATAGCTCAAATGGTAGAGCATCTGTTTTGCAATCAGAAGGTTAGCGGTTCAATTCCGCTTAACTCCATTATTGCCGGCTTAGCTTAGCAGGTAGAGCAACTGACTTGTAATCAGTAGGTCACCAGTTCGATTCCGGTAGCCGGCATAAAATAGAGGTGGGATTTCCGAGTGGTTAAAGGAGACAGACTGTAAATCTGTTGTTATTAATAACTTCGAAGGTTCAAATCCTTCTCCCACCAATTTTAAATTACTTGCGAGTATTGTATAATGGTTATTATTTTAGCCTTCCAAGCTAAAGATACGGGTTCAAATCCCGTTACTCGCTTGTTTTTTTATTTATAAGATATATAAATATTTTTTTTAATTAATATAAGTTTTTTATATTTATATTTTTTATATATTTTTAAAAATATACTTTTTTTAAAATAATAAATTTTATTTAATTTAATTATTTTAAATAAATATTTATTTTTTATTAAAATATTTTTATTAAATAAATTTAAATTTAATATGATTAATTTATTTAATTTTATTTTTTTATCTTTTTTAAACTTTCTTAATATAAATATAATTTTTTTAAATATATTAAATATATTTTTGTATTTTTTTAAATTATTTAATTTAAATTTTAAATTAGGAAATTTTTGATTTAAAATAGAATTTGTATAATTTTTTTTTCATATATATTCCGTAATAAATGGTGTTATTAAATGAGATATTTTTAAAAAATTTTTAATTATATATATTATAAATAGTTTACTGTTTTTATTTATTATATTTAATTTTATTGATTCTATATATCAATTACAAAAATAATTTTTTAAAAATTTAAAAATATCTTTACATAATAAATTAAATTTAAATAAATATATATTTTTTCTAAAATTTAATATTAGTTTATTAAATTTATATAAAATTCATTTTTCTATTAAAAATAATTTATTAATATTTATTTTTTTTTTATAAAAAGAATTTTTATTTATTTTTAATATTTCAAATATAAATTTACATACATTTCATAATTTATTACAATAATTATAAGCAAAAATTATTTCATTTTTATTAAAATTTATTTTTAATTTTGAATTATATATAGATGTTAAATAAAATCTTATTGTATCAATTTTATTAGATTTTATTCCATTAGGAAAAAATTTTTTAGTATTTTTTTTTATTTTATTAATTTCATTATTATTAATTAAATTTTTTATTCTTTTTTTTAATAATTTTTTAAAAGATATACCTTTTATTAAATCTGATATTTCTATTACATTACCTAATGATTTAGACATTTTTTTACCATTTTCATCTCTTAGTAATCCAGTAATGAAAATTTTTTTAAATGGTATTTGAGGTTTATTATTTTTTTTTATTAAAAATAATGTCATCATAATCATACGACAAATTCAAAAATAAATAATATCAAAACCACTTACTATTAAACTTAAAGGATGAAAATTTTTTAGTTTATTTTTTTTATTAGGTCATCCTAATGATGTAAAACTTCATAAAGAAGACGAAAATCAAGTATCTAATATATTTTTATCTTGTTTTAATTTTTTATTTTTTATATTGGGGTATTTTTTTTTTATATATTTTATATTATATCCTATATATTTATTTTTATCTTTATCATACCAAATTGGTATTCTATGTCCTCAATATATTTGTCTTGATATACATCAATCTTTTATATTTTTCATTCAATAAAAAAATAATTTTTTATATTTTTTTGGAAATATTAATATTTTTTTATCTTTTATATTTTTTAATATTTTTTTAGATAATGAATTAGTTTTTATATATCATTGATTTGTTAATATTGGTATAATAATAGAATTAGTTTTATTACTATATTTTATTTTTATATATTTATATTTTATATTTTTAATTAATTTTTTTTTTTTTAAAAAATTAATTATTTTTTTTCTTACTGTTAAATAATTTAAATTTTTAATTCATTCTAAATTTTTAAATTTTAATATTTTTTTTTTATTTTTTTTATAATTATATAATTTTATTTTATTATAAATATTTCCATTAATATTAAATATATTTATTAAATTTAATTTATTTTTTATAGCAAATTTAAAATCTTTATTATAATAGTTTGGTATTATTTTTATATTTTTATTAATATTTTTATTTTTTATTATTTTTATTAATTTTTTAGTTACTGGGTTTATTAAAAATTTATTATTATTATTAGAAATTATTGCTGTTATAGATAATATTTTTTCTGGTTTAGTGGTTTTTACTATGATATATTTATTTTTTTTAAATATTTTAAATTTTATAAAGTAATTTTTTACTTTTTTTTTTTTAATATTGATTTCTAGATTAGATAATGAACATTTTATATTTTTATCTCAATTAACTATTTTTTTTTTTTTATATATTAAATTTTGATTATATAATTTTATAAAAGCTTTTTTAACTGCATATTTAAAATTTTTATTTAAAGAGAAATGTGTTTTTTTTCAATATACTGAACTTCCTATTAATTTAGTTTGTTTATTAATTTTATTTTCATATTTTTTTTTTCATTTTCAAATTTCTTTTATTATTTTTTTTTTTGATAATTTTATTTTTTTTTTTTTAAGATAATTTTCTACTAAAATTTGTGTTGATATACCTGCATGATCTGTTCCCATTAATCATAAAATATTTTTTCCTTTCATTTTATTATATCTTACTATTATATCTATAATAGTTTGTTGAAAAGCATGTCCTATATGTAAATTACCAGTAATATTAGGAGGAGGCATAATTATGGAAAAATTATTTTTATTATTATTATTAATATTAGGATTAAAAAAATTGTTATTTTTTCAGTAACTATATATTTTTTTTTCTTTATTAAATAAATTATATTTTTTAATCATTTTATATACTTTATATTTAAAAATTTTATAATAAATAATATTATTATTAAATTTATTATTTTTTTTGTTAATTTATTATTTTATTTATTTATATATACATATATATATATATTATATATATTATTTTTATTTAAATTAATATTTTATATTATATATATTTAATATATATTTATTTTTTAATTTAAATATTATATTATTTTATATGAATTAAATATTTTAATTATATTTAATAATATTTTATTTTAATTATTTTTAATAATTTTAATATTTTTATTATTATAATTATTATTATTTATTTATATTATTATATATATATATAATTATATAAAATTGTTATTAATATATATATTTAAATATATATTTTAATATTATATAATTATTATTTTAATAATTTTATAATTAAAATTATAAAAATCATATGGTAAATATTAAAAATATTTTTTTTTTAGGTAGTCATATAGTTTATTTAAATGAACCTTATAAAATAGAATTTTTAAGTTTTATTAAACCAGGTAAAGGAAATTCTTTTATAAGATCAAAAATTAGAAATTTAATTAATAATAAATTAATTGAAAAGAATTTTAAATCATTTAATAATATAAAAAAAGCTAATATCTTTATAGATAAGTATAATTTTATTTATAAATTTAAAGATAATTGGTATTTTATTAATATTAATAATTATAGACAAATTATTTTAAATAAAAAAATAATTTTAAAATATAAATATTGAATATATATTAATAATATATATAATATTGTTTTTTGGAATAATTTACCTATAGATATAAATATTCCAAAATATGTTAATATTAAAGTAAATTTTATATTAAATAAAAAAAATAAAAAAAATAATATAGCTATTTTAAATACAGGATTAAAATTAAAAATTCCTCAATTTATACATTGTGGTGATTTAATTAAAATTAATACTAAATTAAAATGTTATATTTCTCGTAATAAATAATTTCTTTATTTTTTATATATAATTAATATTATTAATTTCTGGAAAATTATTTTTTAAATTATTTAATATTAAATTTATAAATGTATTTTTTTTAAAATTACATATATTACATTTACCATTAAATTTTAACATAATATTATTATTTTTATCTATATTTATAAATTTTAATGATCCATTATGTTTATTTAATATTTTATTTATTTTTTCTTTTATAAATTTTTTTATTTGTTTAATAAATATTTTACTTTTCATATGTTTAATTATTAAATATTATTTCAGGGGTATAAGGATTTGAACCCTAACTTATGATTTTGGAGACCATCGTTCTACCAAGTTAAACTATACCCCCCTAATAATTTAGGTCTAAGAGGATTTGAACCACTGACCTCACCCTTATCAGGGGTGTGCTCTACCACTGAGCTATAGACCTTTATTATATAATAAATAATATAAATTATTTTTATAATAAACTATATTATATAATATAGAATTAATTTATATATATCAATAAATATATTAAGTATTATTAAAAAAAATATTTATTTAAAATTTTATTATATATATATACATGTAAAATTTTTTATTTAATAAGGTAATTAAAGAATGAATAAAAATATTTTTAGTAAAATTGTTAATAATGAAATAAAATCAAAAATAATATATAAGGATAAATATGTTACAGCTTTTAATGATATTAATCCTAAATGTCCTGTTCATATTATTATAGTACCTAATATATATATTAAAAATTTAAATTATATTAATAAATCTAATATTTTATTATTAGGAAAAATGTTATTTATAGCTTCTAAATTAGCTAAAAAAAATAATATAAGTAAAAATGGATATAGAATTGTAATTAATTGTAATAAACATTCTGGCCAAGAAATTGATTATTTACATTTACATATTTTAGGTGGATGTTATTTAGGTAAAATTATTAATTTAAAATAATAATATATTTAAAATATTATTTAATTTTTTATATGAAAACACAAAAATATTATTTATTTACTAAAAAAAATATCATTAATAATGATAATAAAAATAAAATATATAATTTAATGATTAAAGGAGGGTTAATTAGGAAATTATCTTCTGGAATATATATATGATTACCTAATGGATTAAAAATTATTAACAATATTAATAAAATTATAAGAAAATATATGAATAAATTGGATGGTATAGAAATATATATTCCTATATTGCAAAATTCTAATTTTATTAAAAAAAGTAATAGATATAATTTATATGGTAAAGAATTATTTAAATTATATAATAGATATAATAAATTATTTATTTTATCTTCTACTAATGAAGAAATTATTACTAATATAATATGTAATGAAATAAAAAGTAATTTTTATCCTAAATTTTATTATCAAATACAAAGTAAATTTAGAGATGAAATTAGACCTAGATATAATATTTTAAGATCTATAGAATTTATTATGAAGGAAGGTTATTCTTTTCATAATTGTATAAAATGTTTAGATAAATTTTATGAAGATATTTTATTAGCATATAAAAATATTTTTTATGATATAGGTATAGATTTTTTTTATAAAGAAGCAAAATGTGGTAATATAGGAGGTGTATTATCACATGAATTTCATATTAATTCCTTTTATGGTGATAGTAAAATATATTATTATAAATATATTAAAAATATTGTTAATTGTAATTTATATTTTAAAAATAAAAAAGGAATAAATAATTTTAGAAGAATTAAATTATTTAATATTTCAAAATATTTATTAAAAGATGAAATTAAAAATATAGTAAATTTTAATTTTTTTGTTAAAACTATTTTAATTAAAATATATACAAATAAATATAATTCTTTAATGTTTGTTTTAATTCCTTATAAAAAAAAAATAGATATTAATAAATTATATAAAATTTTTCCTTTTATTATTAATATAAAAATTTTAAAAAAAGATTATATAAATAAAAAATTTAATTTAAAAAATATTTTTATATGTCCTTTTGGTTATTTTTATCAAATTATAGCTGATTATTCTATAATGAATTGAAAAAATTTTATATTTGGTTCTAATATAAAAAATAGTATTTATTATAATGTAAATTTTTTTATAAATATAAATGTTAGTGGTTTTTTTGATATATGTAAAAATATTTCTTTTTATATAAAAAATAAAAAATATATTAATAAAAAAAAAAAATATAATACTATAGAGATAGCTCATATTTTTAAATTAATGGATTATTATCCTAATATTTTTATAAATAAAAATATTTTTTTAAATAAAAAAATATATATGGGTTGTTATGGAATTGGTGTTACTAGATTAATTTTTTCTATTATAGAGAAATATAATAATAATAATAGTATTATTTTACCATTATCTATATCTCATTTTAAAATAGGTTTAATACCTATTAATATGTATAATAATATTAATGTATATAATATGTCATTTAAAATTTATAATTTTTTATTATTAAAAAATGTTGATGTATTATTTGATAATAGAAAATTATATATAGGTAATATGTTAACTGATTTTGATTTTATAGGTATACCTAATATTTTAATTATTAGTAATAAAATGTTATCTTTAAATTTATTAGAATTTAGAGATAGATTAAATAATAATATTAAATATATTAGTGTTTATGATATATTTAATTTTTTATCAAAAAAGTATGATAATTTATTTTTTTAAAATTATATTTCAATAATCATTATTTTTTGATTTTGAATAATTTGTTTTAAATATATTTGGACATATTATAGGTTTATTATTATAAAAAATAATTGGAATATTATTCCTTTTTCAAGGGTATATTTTATATTTTTGTCATATTTTTTTAATTTTTATATTTTTATTTGAAATATTTATATATCCTTTATAATTAAATTTTATATATATAATTTCATTTTTTTTAGGTTTTCTTATTAAGTTTTTTTTATTATTTTTATTATATTTTATATATAAATATCCAATATTATTTGGTAATTTTATTTTTTTTTTAATATTTTTTCATATTATTGTATTATTTTTTATTTTTATTTTTTTTTTTATAAATAATAAATTTTTATATTTGTAAATAATAAAATTTTTAAATATTAATTGAAAGTAATTATCTTTTTGTTTTTTAAATATTTTATTTCATAATATATTTATGTTTTTATAAGATAATATTTTTTTTTTATTTAATTTTATTCATTTTCTTAATATTAAAATTCATTCTTCCTTTTTTCATTTATTTAAATATTTTATGTTTAATATTTTTTTTTTAATTAATATTTTTTTAATTTTTTTTTTTATATAATATTTTAATAAAAGTAATTGTTTTAAACATATTTTTGAAGTTCTAATTATACATTTTGGGAATGAAGGTCATCTTTTTATTATTTTAGGTAGTATTTTTATTCTAATAAAATTTCTATCAAATTTAATATTTTGGTTACTTTCATCATTAATTCAAATTAAATTGTTATTTTTGGCATAATTTATTATTGTTTTTTTGTTTATATCTAAAAATGGTCTTAAAATAATTTTTTTTTTTATAATTTGTTTTTTTTTTATTCCTGATAAACCATTTAATCCGCTTCCTCTTTTTAATGATAGTAATATTGTTTCACATTGATCATTTTTATGATGTGCAGTTATTAATATTTCTTTATTTTTTAAATTTTTTAATAAAATTTTATATCTTTTTTTTCTACATTTGTTTTCTATATTATTTTTTTTTTTAATAAATATATTTTTTATTATTAATTTTATTTTTCATTTTTTACAATTATTAATACAATTTTTTTTTCATTTATTTGAATTTTTAGATAAATTGTGATTTATATATATTGCTCTTATATATTTTTTTTTTATATTTTTATTTTTTATTAAACTATATAGCAATGTAGTTGAATCTATACCTCCACTAAATGCTATTAAAAATTTTTTATATTTTTTAGATAAAATATTTATTTTTTTGTTTATTTTATTTGTATTCATATTTAATTTTTATTTTTTTAAAATAATTAAAATTAATATTTTATTTTTATAAATTATAAATTATAATATAATAATAATAAATGTATGGGTCGTTAGCTCAGTGGTAGAGCAATTGACTTTTAATCAATTGGTCACAGGTTCAAATCCTGTACGACTCATTTAAATTAATAAATAAAATCTATATGTAATATTTTATTTTTATATGGATGTTTTTGTATATTTTTTATTTTTGATTTTATTATTAATTTATTTAATTTTAAATTAAATATAATTTTTTTATTATTTTGATTTTTAATTATTTTATTATATAAATCATTATGATTTATTTTTATTAGTATATTTTTTTTATTTTTACCATATATTATTCCAGGTATTATATTTTTATTTCTAATTTTTTTATTATAATTTGATCCAGTTTTTTTTCTATATTTTATTTTTAAGTTTATTTTTTTCATATTTTTATTTTTTTATTATTAATTACTTATTATTACTATTGATTGTGCATATTTTTTTTCATCTGTTATACTTATATTTATTTTATTAGCTTTTTTTTTTTTAAATATTAATAAAGCTTTATTAAATAATTTTATTTTTGGTTTTCCATTTTTATTATGATAAATTTCAAAACTTTTAAAATTTATACCTTTATTAATTCCTGTACCTAATGCTTTTGATATTGCTTCTTTTGAAGTAAATTTTTTTGCTAAATATTTAATTTTATCTTTTTTTTTTTTATATTCAATTATTTCTTTTTTAGTTAATATTTTTTTAAAAAATTTATTTTTATTTTTTTTATATATATATTTTATTCTTTTTATTTTTATTATATCTATTCCAATTCCTAATATTGTCATTAATTTTTTATTTTTTTAAATTTAAATTGTTTTTTTATTTTTTTTGAAAGTTTATCTAAAGAAGGTTGATTAGGATGATTTTTTTTAAATTCTCATATTAATTGAAATTCAGCTAAATATGTATGTATAGGATAACCATTATTATCTTCAATTACAACATGATATCATGGAAATTTTCTAAATTTTTTATTTATGTTTGTTTTTTTATACTTTTTATTTTTAAATAAAGAATATTCTGCATCTATATCTATTATTACTCCTAGAAATCCTAATAATTTATGTCTTACTTGTTGTCCTATATTAAATTTACTTGATATAATCATTTTATTTGTTATTATAATTTTATAAAAATTTATATTTATAAGATTATTATATTATATTATTATAAATATAAAGAAAAATAAAATATAAATATATTATAATTTATGAATAAATAATAATATATTTATTTAAAATTATATTATTATTTTAAATTAATATTTTATTTAAATTTTAATTATATATAATTAATATTATTAAAATTTGTTAATATATTTATATTTATTTAAATAATTATTTTTTGTATTTTATTAAATTTTAAATTATATATATAATAATATTATTTAATATGTTTTATTTATGTTTTTAATTAAATGTAGTAAAATATATCTTATTGTTATTTTTATAAATAGAGGTTTTATGGATATTAAAATTATAGATATTAATGATGATTTATTTAATAAAGAAGTTTTATTAGATAAAAAATTTGTATTAGTTATTTTTTGATCTAAATTTTGTGGACCATGTAAATTATTAATGTCTTTATTAAAAGATGTTTATAAAAATTATATTAATAAAATTAAATTTGTTAAATTAGATGTAAATAAATCTAATTTTATAGTTAAAAAATATAATATTATAAATGTTCCTACAATTGTATTATTTAATAAAGGTAGTTTGTTATCAACTAAAATAGGTTTTATAGATAAAAAAAAAATAATAAGTTTTTTAAATTCATATATTTAAATTTTTATATTTTTTTTGTTTTATCCTCAATTAATAATTGATTTTATTGTTATTTATTATGAATCTTACACGATTAAAAAATATGTCAGTTTCTGAATTAGTTATTCTTGGTAAAAAAAATGGATTAGAAAATTTAGCTAGAATGCGTAAACAAGATATTATTTTTTCTATACTAAAACATCGTTGTAAAGGGGGAGAAGATATTTTTGGTAATGGTGTTTTAGAAATTTTACAAGATGGTTTTGGTTTTTTAAGATCTTCAGATAGTTCTTATTTAGCTGGTCCTGATGATATTTATGTTTCACCTAGTCAAATACGTAGATTTAATTTAAGAACTGGAGATACTATATCAGGTAAAATTCGTCCCCCTAAAGAATCAGAACGTTATTTTGCTTTATTAAAAATTAATACTGTTAATTATGGTAAGCCTGATAATGCTAAGAATAAAATTTTATTTGAAAATTTAACTCCTTTACATACTAATTGTCGTTTATATATGGAAACTGGTAATGGTTCTAAAGAAGATATTACTTCTCGTGTATTAGATTTAGCTTCTCCTATAGGAAGAGGTCAAAGAGGATTAATTGTTGCTCCACCTAAAGCTGGTAAAACTATTTTATTACAAAATATTGCTAAAAGTATTAGTTATAATTATCCAGATTGTGTTTTGATTGTTTTATTAATTGATGAAAGACCAGAGGAAGTAACTGAAATGTATAGGTTAGTTAAAGGTGAAGTGATTGCTTCTACTTTTGATGAACCTGCTTTAAGACATATACAAGTATCTGAAATGGTTATTGAAAAAGCAAAAAGGTTAGTAGAACATAAAAAAGATGTTATTATATTATTAGATTCTATAACTAGATTAGCAAGAGCATATAATACTGTTGTTCCATCTTCTGGAAAAGTATTAACAGGTGGAATAGATTCAAATGCTTTACATAGACCTAAAAGGTTTTTTGGTGCTGCTAGAAATGTTGAGGAAGGGGGTAGTTTAACAATAATAGCTACTGCTTTAATTGATACTGGTTCTAAAATGGATGAAGTAATATATGAAGAATTTAAAGGTACTGGTAATATGGAATTACATTTATCAAGAAAAATAGCAGAAAAAAGAGTATTTCCAGCTATAGATTATAATAGATCTGGAACACGTAAAGAAGAATTATTAACTTCTTTAAATGAATTACAAAAAATTTGAATTTTAAGAAGAATTATTCAACCTATGAGCGAAATTGATGCTATGGAATTTTTAATTAAAAAATTATCTATGACAAAAACAAATAATGAATTTTTTGATATGATGAAAAGATATTAAATTTTTGTTTTTTAAATTATTATATTATATAATTAATTAATTGGTGGTTATAGCTCAGTTGGTAGAGCTCTAGATTGTGGTTCTAGATGTCATGGGTTCAAATCCCATTAACCACCCTTAACTTATCGGTGAGTAGCGCAGTTTGGTAGCGCAACTGGTTTGGGACTAGTGGGTCGGAGGTTCAAATCCTCTCTCGCCGATTTTTATTTTTATATTTTATGAAAAATATTTTAGTTACTTGCGCTTTTCCTTATGCTAATGGTCCTATACATATAGGACATATTTTAGAACATGTACAGGCTGATATATGAGTTAGATATCAAAGATTATTAGGTAATAATGTTTATTTTATATGTGCAGATGATTCTCATGGCACTTCGATTATAATTAAAGCTAATGAGTTAAATTTATCTCCTGAAATTATGATAAATGATATATTAAATGAACATAAAATACAATTTAAAAAATTTAATATATTACATGATTTTTATTATACTACTCATAATAAAATAAATTATTTTTATTGTTTATTATTATTAAATAATTTAAATATTAAAAATTTAATATATAAAAAAAATATTTATCAATTTTATGATTTAAATAAAAATATTTTTTTACCAGATAGATTTTTAAGAGGACAATGTCCTAAATGTAAAAATCATAATCAATATGGTGATTTATGTGAGAATTGTAATCAAATATATAATTCTTATGATTTGATTAATCCTATTTCTTTATTATCCAATACTATTCCAATATTAAAAAAAACTAATCATTTATTTATAAAAATAAATAAATATAAAAAAATATTATTTAATTGAGTTTTATTATCTAGTTTTCAAAATGAAGTAAAAAATCAATTATTATTTTGATTAGATAATAATTTAATTGATTGGAATATTTCAAGAGATTATCCTTATTTTGGTTTTAAAATACCTAATAAATATATTTTAAATAAATGATTTTATGTATGATTTGATGCACTTTTAGGTTATATTAGTATTTTTAAAAAATATTGTTGTTTAAATGATTATTATAATTTTCATGATTTTTGAAAAATTGATAGTGATTATGAAATTTATCATTTTATAGGAAAAGATGTTTTATATTTTCATGGATTATTATGACCTATAATGTTAGATGTATTAAATTTTAGAAAACCTACTAATATTATAATTCATGGTCATATTAAAATTAATGGTTTTAAAATGTCAAAATCTAAAAATAATTTTATTAGTATAGATAAATGATTAAGTTATTTTGATTCTGATAGTTTAAGATATTATTTTGCTAGTAAATTATCTTATAAAATTAATGATATTAATTTATGTATAAATGATTTTATAAAAACTATTAATTTTGATTTTGTTAATAATTTTATTAATATTCCTTCTAGAATATATCCTTTTATAAATAAATATTATAATAATAATTTATCTGATAAATTATTAGATTATAATTTTTATAATTTTTTTATTAGTAAATATGATTTAATAAATAATTATTTTTTAAATTTTAATTATTATAAAGTTATTTTAGAAATTAATAAATTAGTTAATTTGATTAATAAATATATTAATAATTATAAACCTTGAATAGTATGTAAAAATATAAAAAAAAAATATGAATTACATAAATTTTGTACTACAATAATAAATGTTTTTGCTATTATTTCTATTTATTTAAGTCCAATTATTCCTAATATTTTTAATAAAATACAAAAATTTTTAAATATTAAATTATATTGAAGAAAAATAAAAATTCCTATTTTAAATCATAAAATAAATAAATATAAGAAATTATATAAATGTATAAATAAAAATTTAATAAATAAATTTTATAATGGAAATATATATGTGTAATTTAATTATTCAAAATATAGTTGATAAAATAGGTAATAGATTTGATCTTGTTTTAATTGCTTCATTTCGCGCTAGACAAATACAAATTTTTTCGAAAAATGATTATTTAAAAGAATTAAAAAAAGATAAATGTACAATTTTAGCATTAAAAGAAATACAAAATAATTTAATAGATCGTAATATATTAAATGTTATTTTTAAAAAGAAAAGTAATGATTTTTAATTTTATGTAAAAATGAAAATTTATCTTGTTGGCGGAGCAGTACGTGATAAATTATTAAAATTAGATATAAGAGATAAAGATTGAGTTGTAGTTGGATCTTCTTATAAAAAAATGTTAAATCTTGGTTTTATTCCTATTGGTAATGATTTTCCAGTATTTTTACATCCTATTACACATGAGGAATATGCTTTAGCTCGTAAAGAAAAAAAAGTAGATAAAGGTTATAAAGGTTTTTTATGTAATTTTTCTAAAAAAATTAGTTTAAAAGAAGATTTATATAGAAGAGATTTAACTATAAATGCTATAGCTTATAGAAAAGGTATATATTATGATTTTTTTGGTGGAATTAATGATATTAAAAATCGTATTATTAGACATGTTTCACCTTATTTTTCTGATGATCCTTTAAGAGTTTTAAGAGTAATTAAAATTTATTCTTTTTATAGTAAATTAGGTTTTTATATTCATAAAAAAACTTTTCAATTAATAAAAAAAGTAGTAAATTCTGGAGAACTTTTATATATAAAACCAGAAAGAATTTGATTAGAAACTAAAAAAGTTTTTTCTAAGGGAAATTTATTTATTTATTTTAATTTAATAAATTTATTTAATATAGATAAATTTATTTATCCTGAAATATATAATATTTTTAATAAAAAAAAGATAAAAAAATATTTTAAATTATTATTTAATAATTATAGTAATTATAAATTAGGTTTAAAAATTAATTTATTTTGTTTATTTATTTTTTTTGGAGATTCAATATTTTCAAAAAAATATTTTTTTTATAAAAATTATACTTTAAATACAATTTTAAATTTTTGTAATAGATTAAAATTACCAAAAAAATTTTTTAGTATATTTAAATATATATATTTTTTTTTATATAAAATTTTTTTTATAAAAAATAAAATTTTATCTATATTATTTTTAAATTTATTAAATATTATTAATATATGAAGAAATCCTAAAATTTTAACTTATTTATGTAAATTTATTAAAGTTGTAAATTTACTATTAAAAAATAAAATTTTATTTTTTTTAGATAAATATATTTATATAATTTATATTATTACTAATAGTATAAAAAGTAAATATTTAATTAAATTAGGTTATAAAGGAATTTTTATAAGAAAATATATAAGATATATTAGGTATAAAAAAATATATTTTTTTTTAAAAAATTTATATTTTAAATAATTAAAATAATTCATTTATTTTTCAATTAGATTTTACTTTTATTAAAAAATTATTTTTTTTTATTTTTTTTGTTATATATTTTATATATCCAGTATATGCTATCATTGCTGCATTATCTGTGCATAGTTTTATATTAGGATAAAATGTTTTTATTTTATTTTTTTTTGCTTCTTTATTCATTTTTTTTCTTAATTTAGTATTTGCGCTAACTCCTCCTACTACACTTATTTTATTTATATTATATTTTTTTGCTGCATTTATAGTTTTTAAAGTTAATATATCTGTTATTGTTTTTTCTAAAGAATATGATAAATCATATTTAAATTGTAAGTTAATTTTTTTTTTTTTTATAAAATTTATTATATATGTTTTTAAACCTGAAAAACTAAAATTAAAATTATTTTTATTTGATGTAATAGGTTTAGGAAAAATAAATTTATTTTTTTTGTATTTTGCAAATTTTGATATTTTATTTCCTGCAGGATATTTTAAATTTATTATATTTCCTATTTTATCAAATGTTTCTCCTGCTGAATCATCTAAACAATTTCCTATAATTTTATAATTATTAAAATTATATACAATTGTTAATATTGTATGAGCTCCAGATGTTATTAATGATATGAAAGGAAATTCTGGTTTTTTTTTAGATATCATTATTGATAATATATGTCCTTCTATGTGATTTATTGGTATACATGGTTTTTTATATAAATATGATAATGTATTTGCTACTGTAGAACCTATTATTAATGAACTTGATAATCCGGGACCAGCTGTGAAAGCAATTGCTTTAATTTTTTTTATTTTAATTGAGGTTTTTTTAATTATTTTTTTTATTAATTTTATTATTTTTTTAGAATGATTTCTAGAAGCTATATTAGGTACCACTCCTCCATATTTAGAATGTATATTAGATTGACTATATATTTCATTAATTATTATTCCCTTTTTATTATTATATAAACTTATACCTGTTTCATCGCATGATGTTTCTATACCTAATATAATCATTTTTTTTATTTATTAATTATGTTAATATTAAATATTATTTTATAATATAAATATAAAATATTAAATAATTTTTTGAGAATATAATTTATGCCTAATATTATAATAAAAGATAATGAACCTTTTGATATAGCTTTACGTAGATTTAAAAGATCTTGTGAAAAATCTGGTATTTTATCTGAAGTTAAAAAAAGGGAATTTTATGAAAAACCTACAATTAAAAGAAAAAAAGCTAAAATTTCAGCTATAAAAAGAAATATGAAAAATAGATTTTTAAATAATAATAAAAATAGAAGAATAAGATAATTTTATTTTTATGAAATATATTTCTCGTAGTATTATAGATAAAATATTATCTTATAGTAGTATAGTTAAAATAATTTCATTAAGAATAAATTTAAAAAAAATTGGTAATAAATATATTTCTATTTGCCCTTTTCATTCAGAAAAAAATCCTTCATTTATAGTAAATGAAGATAAAAATTATTATTATTGTTTTGGATGTAAAACATATGGTAATGTAATAAATTTTTTAATGCGTTTTGATAATATAAGTTTTTTAGAAAGTATAAAAAGAATATCTAGTATATGTGGTTTAAATATTAAATTTGATGATTATTTTTATAATAAAAAATTATGTAATTATAATAATAATCAAAATTATTATTGTAAATTAATGTTTAAATTAGCTAATATTTATCATAATTGTTTATTATTTAATAATAAATCTTATTATATAAGGGAAATTTTATTTAATAGAGGTATTAATATAAAATTAATAAAATATTTTTTTATTGGTTATTCATCTAATAATATTATAGATGAAATATTAAAATTATTAAATACTTATGAAATTAATTTTTTAATTAAGTTAGGATTATTAATTAATAATGGTAATAGAATTTATGATATTCTACATAATAGAATTATATTTCCTATATATAATATATATAATGAAATTATAGCTTTTGGTGGTCGTATTACAATTAATAATTATAAATATAAATATATAAATATAAAAAAAAATTTTTATTTTAATAAAAAATATTCTTTATATGGTTTTAATTTTATAAAAAAAAGAAATATAAAATTAAAAAAAATATTAATTGTTGAAGGTTATTTTGATGTTATTACTTTAAATAAGTATGGTATATATTATGTTATTAGTTTATTAGGATGTTTTATATGTGATAAACAAATTAATTTTTTATATTATTATACTAATATAATTATTTTTTGTTATGATGGTGATAAATCTGGTTTATTATCTATTAAAAGAACTTCTTTATTATTATTAAAATATATTAATGAAAGTAAAAAATGTTATTTTATTTTTTTACCTTTTAATGAAGATCCTGATTCTTATATTAAGAAATATGGTATTTTAAATTTTAAAATTCAAGTTAGTAATGCAAAATCTTTATATAAAGTATTATTTTTTTTTTTATATAATAACAAAAATTATTTATTTAATAATAATAAAATAAATTTAATAAATTATTTTTTATTTTTTGTAAAAAAAATTAATTCACCTATAATAAAACTATTATTATATCATAAATTATTTAAAAATATTGGTTTAAATCAAACTAAAATATTTAGTATAATAAAAAATTTTTCGGTTGTTAATAAAAAGAATAATAGTAAAAATATATTTCGTTATTTAATAAGTATATTATTAAAATATACATATTTATGTAATTTAGTAGATATTAGAAAATATATATTTAATTTTAAAAATATTTATTTTTTATCTTTATTTTTAAAGCTTGTTAATATTTGTTTAAAAAATAGTAATATAAATATATTTAATATAGTAAATTTTTTTAATAATTATAGAATTAAATTTTATATAGAATATTTATATATTAATAATTTTATATATATTAAAAAAAATAATGAAAAAAATGTTTTTTTAAGAATTTTAAATAGATTGAAGATTTTTTTAATTAATAAAAAAATTAAATATTATTATATTAAATCATCTATATTAGGATGAAATAATAAAAGAAAAAAAAAAATATGAAATTTAATAAAATTAAGAAATTTTAATTTATAAATATTAATAAATTTTTATTATAAGATTATAATTTATTAAATTTATTTAGTTAAAAACAATATTAAGTATTTTATTTTTTTAAAAAAATATATTATAAATAATAATTTTTAATAATATAATATTAGAGGAAAATATAAGTATTATTAAATATCCTTTAAGGGATGTATATGACTGAAATAGGTTTAGTAAATTTATTAACTAGAAAAGATGAAATTAATGTAGCTAAATGTATTGAAAAAGGTATTTATAATACTCAATTTTATTTAGCTAAATTATTTAAATCTATATATTTTTTTTTATATCAATATTCTTTAGTAAAAAAAGGAAAATTACGTTTATCTGATTTAATAACAGGTTTTTTTGATTATAAAATAAATAATATATCATTTATAAATAATAATTATAAATTTAATAATAAAATAGAAAATATTAGTGATATATCATATAATGATTTTTTAGAATTAAATATAATTAAAAGAAGATTTAATTATTTACGTATTCAATATAATTTATTAAATAAATTTGTAAAAAAATATACTATAGATCATCCTTATGTAATATATGAATGAAATAAATTAGTAAAATTATTTATGAAATTTAAATTAGTTCCTAAACAATTTAATTTTTTATTAAATAAAATTAAAAATATAATAGATTTAATAAAAACTAAAGAGAATGAAATATTTGATTTATGTATAAATTATTGTTTAATTCCTAAAAAAATATTTTATTATTTTTATAATAATTATGGTACTAATTTGATATGAATATATAAGATAAATAAAAATAATAAATTATGATTTAATAAATTTAATAAAATAATAAATAAATTAAAAGATAAATTAAATAATTTATTAATTATAGAGAAAGATTTTGGATTAGATATATTAAATATAAAAAAAATAAATAAATATTTAATAAATAGTCAAATTAAAACAAAATTAGCTAAAAAAAGAATGGTTGAATCTAATTTAAGATTAGTTATCTCTATTGCAAAAAAGTATACTAATAGAGGTTTACAATTTTTAGATTTAATACAAGAAGGTAATATTGGTTTAATGAAAGCTGTAGATAAATTTGAATATAAAAGAGGTTATAAATTTTCTACATATGCTACTTGATGAATTCGTCAAGCTATTACTAGATCTATAGCTGATCAGGCACGTACTATTAGAATTCCAGTTCATATGATTGAAACAATAAATAAATTAAATAGAATATCTAGAAAAATTTTACAAGAAATGGGTAGAGAACCTACTCCTGAAGAACTATCAATTCATATGTCTATTTCGGAAGATAAAATTAGAAAAATATTGAAAATAGCTAAAGAACCTATATCTATGGAAACTCCTATTGGAGATGATGAGGATTTACATTTAAGTGATTTTATAGAAGATTCTTCTTTAGAATTACCTTTAGATTCTGCTACTTCTGAAAGTTTAAAATCTGTTACTAATAATGTTTTATCTAGTCTTACTCCTAGAGAAGCTAAAGTTTTAAAAATGCGTTTTGGTATAGATATGAGTAGTGATCATACATTAGAAGAAGTTGGTAAGCAATTTGATGTTACTAGAGAAAGAATTAGACAGATAGAATCTAAAGCTTTACGTAAATTACGTCATCCTAGTAGATCTTATTTATTAAAAAGTTTTTTAGATGATTAATATTATTTTTATTGTAAGGTATAATAATTTTATATGAATATTTTAAATAATATAAATGAAATAGATATAAAAAAAAAAATGAATTTATGTTTAGTAAATTTTAAAGAAAAAATTAGTAAATTTAATATTAATTTTTTAGATACTAATATTATTTCTAATTTATTAATAAATTATTATGGTAAAAAAATTTTTTTATATAAATTATCAAATATACTTATAGAAAAAAAAAGTTGTTTTAGAATATGTTTGTTTGATAAAAGTATTAAAAATATTGTTAAAAAATCTATTTTATCTTTAAAATTAGATTTAAATATTAATGAAGATAAAAATGATATATTAATATATATATCACCTATAACATGTGAAAAAAGATTTTATTTAATTAAATTATTAAAAAAAGAATTTGAATTATCAAAAATTTCTATAAGAAATATAAGAAAATGTTTTAAAATTAAATTTAAATCTTTTATAAAAAATAATAGAGATGAAATAAATAAATTTAATTTTTTATTACAAAAATTAACTGATTTATATATAGAGAAATTAAATATTTTATTTAAAAATAAAAAGAAAAATATATTAAATATATAAATTTTTAAAAAATGTTAAAAAAAAATAATAATTTTAATAGTATTAAACATATTGCTATTATTATGGATGGTAATGGTAGATGAGCAATTAAAAGAGGTTTATCTCGTATTTTGGGGCATAAAAAAGGTTTATGTTCATTAATAGAAATTATTAATTTTTCTATTGATAATAAATTAAATATATTAACTTTATATGCATTTAGTACTGAAAATTGATCTAGGTCTGAATTAGAAGTATCAGAATTAATGAGATTATTTTCTTTAACTATAAAGAAATTAATGTATTTTTTACATAGTAAAAATGTTTGTGTAAATATTATAGGTAATAAAAATAAATTTTATTTTAGTTTAAAAGAAAATATCAGAAATATACAAATTTTAACTAAAAATAATAATGGATTAAAATTAAATATTGCTATAGATTATGGAGGTAAATGAGATATTATAAATTGTATAAAAAAAATAATTAGAAAAAATATTAGTTTTAAAAATATTAATGAAAGTTTAGTAAAAAAAAATTTATGTTTAGGTAATTTACCTTCGGTGGATTTATTAATACGTACTGGTGGAGAAAAAAGAATAAGTAATTTTTTATTATGACAAATTGCATATGCTGAGTTTTTTTTTGTAAATATTTTATGACCTGATTTTAAATGTATAAATTTTAAAAATATACTTAATAATTTCTTTTTAAGAAACAGAAGATTTGGAAAAATTTAAAATGTTTTTTTTTTATAATTTATTTTTAAAAATAAAAAAAAATTTTATACTTCTTATTTTAATATTTTTTTGTTATAATTGTTTCGCTGGTAAATTTTATAAAATAGATAATATTATTTTAAATATTAAAAATAATAATATTAATTCTTATTATTATAAAAAATTATTAAAAAATGAATTTGGTTATTATATATCTAAAAATAATATTATAAATATTAAATATTTTTTATATAAGTTAAATCATTTTAGTAAAGTTAAAATTTTTTATTTAAAAAATGATAATATATTATTTTTATTAAAATATAAGTTTATAATTAATAAATTATTTTTTGTTGGTAATAAAATATTTAATAATAGTGAAATTTTATATTTTTTAAATAAATTTAATATTTCTAATGGTAAATTTTTAAATAATTATAGTATTTTGAAATTTAAAATTTATTTAATTAATAAATATAAAAAAATAGGTAAATATAATATTAATATAAAATTTTTGAAAATTAATTTAATTAAAAATAAATTTTTATTAAAATTAATTATAAATGAAGGTAATTTTTTATTAGTTAAAAAAATTAATATTTTTGGTAATATTAATATTAGTAAAAATAAAATTTTTTCTTTAATGAAAATTAAAGAATCTAATTTTATATTTAATTTATTATTTAAAAATAATTTTTATTATAATCAATTTATAAAAGATTTAGATAATATAAAATATTATTATTTTAATAATGGTTATTTTGATTTTTTTATAAAAGAAATAAAAATTAAATTTTATAAAAAAAATTTGTTAAATATTTTTATTAAATTTAATGAGGGTAATAGATATAAAATAAATAATATTATATTTAAAAGTAATATTTTATATTTTAATAAAATATTAAATTTAATAAAATATAAAAAATTTAAAAATAATATATATTATAAATATAATAGAATAAAAAATATTATTTCTGATATAAATATTTTTTTTAAACAAAAAGGTTATGCTAATTTAAATATAAATATAAAATATAAAAAATATAAATATAATATAATATTTTTTATATATATTAATTTTAATAAAAAATTTTATATTAATAAAGTTTTATTTGAAGGTAATATAAATATAAATAAAAATTTTTTAAAAAAAAAAATAATTTTGATAAAAAATAAATTATATAATATAGTTTTAATTAAAAAGATAATTATAGATTTAAAAAAAACTAATTCTTTTAATTTTATAAAATATAAAGAAAAATTTATTAATATTTATAAATCAAATAAGATAAATATTATTTATAAAATTTCAAAAAAAAATAATAATAATTTATTTAATATTAATATAGGTTATAATAATAAAAATATTATAAATTATAATATAAAATTATTCAAAAAAAATTTTTTATTTTATAATAATAATTTTTTAATGAAAATTTTAAAAAATAAATTTAATAAATCTATAAATACATTTTTTGTTTATCCTATAAATAAATATAATAATGTATATATAAAACATGAATTTTTATTTAATAATTTTATATATAATAATATTAATAGTAATTATTTAAGTTCTAATTATATTAGTAAAAATAGCATTATTTTTTTATTTAATAAAAATTTTAAATATAGTTTATCTTTGAATTATGATAATAATTATATATATAAAATAAAATCTCAATTATTATATATAGAATATTTAAATTCTATAAATAAAAAATATAATTTAAATTCTTTAAATAATAATTTTTATATTAATAATTTATTTTTAGTTAATAATTTTTCTCTTAATAAATTAGATAATAATTTTTTTCCTAATTTTGGATATTATATTAATTTATATATTAAATATACTTTATTAAATTTATATAATAATTATTTAAAGATAAATTTTTCTTTTTGTAATTATATTCCTTTAAATAAATATAAAAAATGAATATTATTTATTAATAATAATATAGGATATATAAAAAATTTGAATAATAAAAAAATACCTTTTTATGAATATTTTAATTTTGGAAAAAATAATAATTTTATACGTGGTTTTAATTATGAAAATATTAATGATAATAAAATATTTATAAATTCTAAAAGTTATAAATGTAAGAATAATAAAAATATATGTTTTTATAATAGTGTTTTAGAAGGAAATTTTATATTATCGAATAATTTAAATATTATTATCCCAAATAGTTATTTTTTAAATAATTATTTTTCTAAATATATTCGTATTTCTTTTTTTTTAGATAATGGTATTATATTAAATAATAATTTTAATAATATATTTAAAAATAAAAATATTAATAATAATACTACAAATATTAGTTATTATAAAAATATTTTGAAATCATCTATTGGAATTTATTTTAATATTATAACTCCTATAGGTGCTTTAAATTTATCTTTTAATTTACCTATTAAGTATAATAATAATAATGAAATAAATTATTTTCAATTTAATATTGGCAATAATATTTAATTAAGGTTATATTTTATATATGAAAAAAATTTTAAAATATTTTTTTATAATTTTATTAATGTTTTTTAATTGTTATGCATTTTCTTATCCTAAAATTGTTATATTAAATATTAATAAAGTAATTAAAAATTCTATCGAATATAAAAAATTCATTAAAATTTTAAATTTTAAATTTAATAAAAAATATTTAGAATTAAGTATAAAAATGAATAATTTATTAAATTATGAAAAAAAAATAAATAATAATAAAAATTTATTAAATAAAAAAAAAAATATATATTTAAATGATAGAATAAATTTAAAAAAAAAAAATATATTTAATAAAATAAATAATTTAAAATTATTTCTTAATAAGAAAAATGTTTATATATATAAAAAAATTTTATTTAAAATAAGAAAAATAATTTATTTTTTAATTAAAAAATATAAATATGATTTAATTATTGATTCTAATATTATTATTTATAATAATTATAATATTTTAGATATAACAAATAATGTAATTAAAAAAATTAATTTATAATAACTATTTATTTTATGTTTTATCCTAAATTTATTCATCTTAATGTTCATAGTGATTATTCTATAAAAGATAGTATATGTAAAATAAGTAATATTTTAAAAAAAGCATATCATTTTGATATGCCTTCTATAGCTTTAACAGATTATTTTAGTTTATCTGGTATTATTAAATTTTACAAAAAATCTATATTTTATGGTATAAAACCTATATTTGGGGTTGATATAGGTATATATTATAAAGATATTAATAGTATTAATTTTTCAACTTTATTAATAATTAATAAAATTGGATATAATAATGTAATGAAGTTAATTTCTATTGCTTATAGAAATTATTATAAATTAAAAATTTTATGTATTAATAGTAAATTATTATGTAAATATTATAATGGATTAATATTAATATATTCTATAAATTATTATTCTTATAATGTTAAAAAATTTTTTTTTTATAATATTGATAATTTTAATAAACATATATTATTATTTAAAAAATATTTTAATGATAATTTATATTTAAATATATTTAAATTAAATCATAAAAATCAAGATATATATTTAAAAGATACAATTTTATGTTCTAAAAAAAATAAAGTTTCTTTAGTTTGTACAAATAAAATATTATTTTTTAAGAAAAAAGATTTTTATATAAATAAAATTCGTTCTTCTATATATTATAATTGTACTTTAGATAAAGTATTTTCTTTAATAGATTATACAGATCAATATTATTTTAAATCTCAAGATAAGATGTTTGATTTATTTTATAATATACAAGATTCTTTATTTAATACTATTAAAATTTCTTATATATGTAATTTTTTAATTAAAAAAAAGAAGATAATATTACCTAATTTTCCTTATAGAGGAAAATATTCGTCTAATAAATATTTAGAAAAGAAAGTTTTTTTTGGTTTAAATAAAAGATTATATTTTAATAATGTTAAGTTAAAAAAAAAATATTTATTACGTATAAATAAAGAATTAAATATAATATTTAAATTAAATATTTCTAATTATTTTTTAATAGTTATGGAGTTTGTTAGATGATCTAAAGATAATAATATTTATGTAGGACCTGGTAGAGGTTCTGGTTCTGGATCTTTAGTTGCATTTTTATTATATATAACTGATATTGATCCTATAAAATTTGATTTAATTTTTGAAAGATTTTTAAATATTGAAAAAATTTCTATGCCAGATTTTGATATTGATTTTTGTATGAAAAATCGTGATAAAGTTTTTTCGCATTTAGAATCTGTATATGGTCATAATTCTGTAGCTCAAATTGTAACTTTTAGTACTATGACAGCTAAATCTGTATTGAGAGATGTAGGTAGAGTATTAGGATACTCATATCGTTTTGTTGATTATTTAGCTAAATTAATACCTTTGGATATAAATATAACTTTTAAAAAGGCGCTTATATTAGAAAATAAACTTAGTACATTATATAATTCTAATAAAAATGTTAAATATTTAATTAATATTTCTTCTAGATTAGAAGGTATTATAAAAGGTATAGGAAAACATGCAGGAGGAATAGTTTTATCTCCTATTTCTATAGTAAATTTTTGTGCTACTTATTATGATAAATGTACAAATAAAATTGTTACTCAATTAGATAAAGAGGATATAAAATATATTGGTTTAATAAAATTTGATTTATTAGGATTAAGAACTTTAACTATTATTAATAATACTATTAATATAATAAATAATAAAAAGTATTTTATAGATAAATTTGATATTAATAAAATACCATTAGATGATAAATTAAGTTTTAATTTATTACAAAAATCTAAAACTATAGGTGTTTTTCAATTAGAATCTAATGGAATGAGAAAATTAATAAAAAAATTACATCCAGATAATTTTAATGATATAGTTTCATTATTAGCTTTATTTAGACCTGGACCATTACAATCTGGAATGGTTAATAATTTTATTAATCGTAAAAATGGTAAAGAAAAAATATATTATCCTGATAAAATTTGACAACATAAATTATTGATACCTATATTAAAATATACTTATGGAATAATATTATATCAAGAACAAGTAATGAAAATAGCCCAAGTTTTAGCTAATTATAGTTTAGAAAAAGCTGATGAATTAAGATTAGCTATGACTAAAAAAGATCATAAAAAAATGAAAGTTCATGAAAAAATATTTCGTAAGGGTGCTATTTCTTTAGGAATAGATGGAAAATTTTCTTTAAAAATATTTTCTTTGATGAAAAATTTTGCCAGTTATGGTTTTAATAAATCACATTCAGTATCTTATGCTTTATTAGCATATCAAACTTTATGATTAAAATCTAATTTTACTTCTGAATTTTTAATATCTATAATGAATTCAGATATAAGTAATATAAAAAAGATAATTTTAATTATTAATGAAACTAAAAAATTAAATATAAAAATAGTTTATCCTAATATTAATTTAAGTTCTTATTATTTTTTTATAAATGATAAAAGAGAAATAGTATATGGTTTAGGCGCAATTAAAGGTATAGGAGAAAATTCTATAAAACATATTATAGATATTCGTAATAAATATGGTTTATTTACAAATTATATTGATTTTTGTAAATTAATATATAATAGTAAAATAACTAAATTAGTTTTGGAAAAATTAATTTTTTCTGGTTCTTTAGATGTTTTTAATATTGATAGATCTATATTATTTGATAATATTAAAAAAATGTTGTATATTATAAAAAATAATAATTGTAATTTATATTTTAAACAATTATCTTTATTTAAAAAAAAAAGTACTTTAGATTCTTATATGTATAAGAAAATTAGTAAATCTATTCCATCATTAAATTATATTAGTATTTTAAATAAAGAAAAAGAATCTTTAGGATTTTATTTAACTGATCATCCAATTAATAGATATATTAATATTGTTAAAAAAAAAATTAATTTTATTAATATAAATAAAATTTATTCTACTAAAAATAATTTAGTTAATATATTTGGTTTAATTACTGATATTAAATTTGTATCTACTAAAAATAATAATCGTATTTGTATATTAAATTTAGATGATAATACTGGTAATATAGATATATTAGTTTTTAAAAATATATATAACAAATATTATTTTATTTTAGATGTACATAATATTATTATTGTAAATGGTTATTTAAAATATCAAGATAATAATTATAAAAATATTTTTTTAGCTAATTATATAAAATTAGTAAAAAAATAATTTTTGTAATTTTTTTAATTAATTTAAAGAAAATTATATGTCTAAATTTTGTTTTATTACTAAAAAAAAATCTTTATTTGGAAATAAAAGATCTTATTCAATGAATAAATCTAGAAAAAAGTTTTTACCTAATTTACATAATCATCGTTTTTGATTATCTACTAAAAAAAAATTTATTAAATTAAAATTAAGTTGTAAAGCTATTAGAATTATAAATAAAATTGGAATTGAAAAAGTTTTAATTAATAATAATATAATTAAGGAAATTTAATGGCTAAAAAAAAAAGAATAAATATAAAATTACTATCTTCTTCTGGAAGTGGACATTTTTATACTTCTACAAAGAATATAAATAATACAAAAAAAAAAATATCTATAAAGAAATATGATCCAATTTTTAGAAAACATTTTATATATAATGAAGTTAAAATTAAGTAATTATAAATATATATACATATAATATATATGTATATATATATTATATATTTTTATAATTTTTTTTTAAAAAATTACAAATACTTTCATGTGTTTCTTTTATTCCTTCTTTCTTATTATTTCATTGAGCGGGACATATCATTTTAGTTTTATAATTAAAATTTATTGCATCTATTATTCTTAATAATTCGTCAATATTTCTTCCTATTTGTAAATCATTAGTTGATTCATATCTTATTATTTTATTACTGTCTATTATAAAAGTTGTTCTTAATGAATTATATAATTTTTTATTTTTTATTTTATATATTTTTTGTATTTTTCTATTTAAGTCTGATAAAATAGTAAATTTTATTTTTCCTATTCCTCCTTTATTTATTGATGTATTTTTCCAAGCTATGTGTGTATATATAGAATCTATAGATATTCCAAATATTTTTGTATTTTTTTTTTTAAATTCATTATATCTATTATTTAGTGCTAATATTTCTGATGGACATATATAAGTAAAATCTAAAGGTCAAAAAAATAATAATATATTTTTATTTTTTGTATTTTTATATAAATTAAAATCTATAATTTTATTATTTTTATCAATTGCTTTAGTTGTAAAATCTGGACATTTAAATGTAACTAACATATTAATTCCTATTTAAAATTTATATTATATATATTATTATATATAATAATTATTAATGTTGATAATATATTTAAAAAAATGATTGAATTAAATAAAAATGTTATTTATTCTTGATTTAAAAATTATTATATTAATATAATTAATATTTTAAATGTTAATAAATTAAAAATTTTTAATTTTATATTTAAATATTCATGTAAATTAAATATTAATATTTTAATATTAAGTTTAATTAAATGAATTCTTTGTAAAAAGAAAAATAAATATTTATCGTGTAAGATGTGTTTAAATTGTATATTATTTAGAAATAAAAATTATTTTAATTATTATTATATAAATAATAATGTAAATATTAATTCTATTAGGGAAATATATAATAAATTATTAGTTAGTATTAATATTAATGATATTAAAATAATTTATTTTGATAATTTTAAATTTAATAATTATTATGTTAATAATTTTTTATTAAAAATATTAGAAGAAAATAATGGTAAATTTATATTTATGTTTAGTTGTTCAGATAATATTAATGTACCAAATACTTTATTAAGTAGATTATTTAGTTTAAAAATTAAATTTCCTAAAGAAAAAGTAATATTTAAATGATTGTATAATAAATTTAATTTTAATAATATTAAAAATAAAAATATTATTTTGTCATGTATTAGATTAGGTAATAATTCTCCTATTAATTCAATAGTATGAGTTAAAAAAAATATTTTAATAAGAAAAAATATTATTAATTTAATATTAAATTTAAATAAATTAAATATTAATAATATAATAAAAAGTATAAATAATGATGATTTGGAAGTTAATTTATATATATTAATTACTTTATTTTTAGATTATATAAAATATAAATATAAAATTATAAAGTATTTATATAATTTAGATTTATATTATTTTTTTAAAAATAATTTTAATAGGATTAATATATATAATATATTTTTAATTTTAGATAAAATTATTTTTTGTTTATCTATTATTAAAAGTATTAATAATATAAATAGAAATATTTTATTGTATGATTTAATAAATTTTTTATTAATTAATTTAAATATAAAAAAATAATAATAGGTAAATTAATGTATTTATTTGATTCTCATTGTCATATTGATAAAATTTTTGATTATTTTTTATTTAAAAATATAAATGATTTTTTATTATTTTTAAAAAAAAGAAAAATTAAATATATATTATGTGTTTCTGTTAGTATTAAAAATTTTTTTAGTATTTTTTCTATATTATCTTATATTAAACAGAATATTATTAAATTATCTTGTGGAATTCATCCTCTTTATATAAATAATATAAAAAAAGATGATTTATATTATTTAGAAAAAATTATTTTATTTAAAAATGTTTTAGCTATAGGAGAGTGTGGTTTAGATTATAAAAATATTAATGATAGTTATATTAAAAATATACAAATTAAAATATTTATTAAACATTTAATTTTATCTGATAAATATAGGAAACCATGTATTATACATTCTAGAATGTCATGGTTAGATACTTTTAATATTATTAGAAAATTTAATATTTTAAATTTTGGAGCTGTATTACATTGTTTTAGTTATTCTGATAAAAGTATTTTATGTAAATTTTTAGATTTAGGTTTATATATATCTTTATCAGGATTAATAACATTTAATAATAGTTATTTATTACAAAAAATTGTAAAGTATATTCCTTTAGATAGATTGTTAATTGAAACTGATTCTCCTTATTTAACTCCTGTTCCTTATAGGAATAAAAAAAATGATCCTAGTAAAATTATTTTTATAATTAAAAAAATTTCTTTATTAAAAAAAATAAATTTTAATTTTATATTAAAAATTTGTTATAATAATTTTATTAAATTATTTAAAATTTAATTTTTCTTTTTTTATATAAAAAATATTATTTTTTTTATTTTTTAAGTTAAATCAATTAAATTTTATTTTTTTATTATTTTTTATTATTTTTTTTTTTTGATGCCCAGTTTCACATATTAAATATCCTTTTTTATTTAAAAAATTATATGATTTATTAATTATTTTTTGAATTATATATAATCCATTTTTTTTTGCTATTAATGATATTTTTGGTTCATAAGAATATTCTTTAGGTAATTTTTTTATATCTTTTTTACTTAAGTAAGGGGGATTTGATATTATTAAATCATATTTTTTATTTTTTATATTTTTATATATATTTGATTTTATTATTTTTATTTGTTTATGTTTTTTATGTATAAATATATTTTTTTTAGCTATTTTTAAAGCTTTATATGAAATATCTGAAGCATCTATATAAGATTTGGGGTATAAATAAGAACATGCTATAGCTATACATCCACTTCCTGTACATAAGTCTAAAATATATTTTGGATTTTTTTTTAGTTTTATTAATTTTTTATTTATTATTTCTGATATAGGTGATTTTGGAATTGTAACATTTCTGTTTATATATATTTTTTTTTTACAAAATCATGTATTTTTTGTTAAATATGCAATTGGTATTTTTTTTTTAATTCTTAATTTTACTAATTTAATTATTTTTTTTTTAATATTTTTATTTATATTTATATTTTTTATTTTATTATATTTTTTATTAATATTAATATTTAATAATGAATACATTAAATGTATTGTTTCTGATAAATAATTATATGTATTATGACCATAATATATATTACTTTTTTTAAATATTTTTTTACAATATTTAAATAAATTTCAAAATAATTTATTTTTCATGATATATTATATATTATATTTATTTTTTTATAAATTTATATTGCGGAAGTGGCGAAATTGGTAGACGCACTAGAATTAGAGTCTAGTACTTAATTGTATGCGAGTTCAAATCTCGTCTTCCGTAGTTTTGGGGTATAGCCAAGTGGTAAGGCATCGGGTTTTGATCCCGAGATCCCAGGTTCAAGTCCTGGTACCCCTGTTAAAAAGGCTATGTAGCTTAGTTGGTAGAGCACAGCATTCATAACGCTAAGGTCATGGGTTCAATTCCCATCATAGCTATTTATAATTTTATTATTATTTATTTATTTTAAATATGTGTAAAAATTTATATATAAAAACATGAGGGTGTCAAATTAATAAATATGATTCTGATAAAATTATTTCATATTTATTTAATTCATCAAAAAAATATTTTTTAGTTAATTCTTGATTGAAAGCAGATATAATAATTTTAAATACTTGTTCTGTTAGAGAAAAAGCTGAATATAAATTATATTCTTATTTAAATGAAATTAAGGAATTTAAAAAAAAAAATAGTAATATAATTGTTATTGTATGTGGATGTATTGCTTCAAAAGAAAAGGACAAATTATTTTTAAAGTGAAAAGTAATTGATATTATTTGTGGTACTCAAAATATTAAAAATATACCTTTTTTAATTAATAATTTTTATAAAAATAAAAAGAAAATAATAGATGTAAATTTTTCTGAAGATATAGAAAAAAATATTTTTTATCTTAATAAAGATAATAATTATTTACATAATACTTTTGTTACTATTATGGAAGGTTGTGATAATTTTTGTTCTTATTGTATTGTACCTTATACAAGAGGTAGACAAGTAAGTCGTTTACCAGAAAATATTATTTCTGAAATAAAATATTTAGTTTCTAAAGGTATATGTGAAGTTAATTTATTAGGACAAAATGTAAATTCTTATATTAGTTATTTATCTAATGGAAAAAAATGTAATTTTTCATATTTATTAAATTTAATTTCAGAAATTGATGGTATTAAAAGAATTAAGTTTACTAGTAGTCATCCTTCAGATTTTAAAGAAGATATAATTTTATGTTATAAAAATATATCTAAGATAGTTGATTATTTACATTTACCTGTTCAAAGCGGATCAGATAGAATTTTAAATATTATGAAAAGAAATTATAATATAGAATATTATAAAAATATTATATATAAATTATTAAATATAAGGCCAAATATGTTATTTGGTACAGATTTTATAGTTGGTTTTCCTTCTGAAAAAGAATATGATTTTAAATTAACTTTAAATTTAATTAAAGATATTAAATTTGATAATAGTTATGTTTTTATGTATTCTCCTAGAAAAGGGACTAAATCATATAATATTAAAGATAATATTTCCATATTAATTAAAAAAAGAAGATTATATAAAATTCAATCTTTATTAAATAAAAATTCTATTTATTGAAGTAAAAATATGTTAAATACTAATCAGGAAGTTTTAGTAGAAGGATATACTAAAAAGAATAATTATTATTATGGTCGTTGTTTTAATAATAAGATTGTTTATTTTAAAAGTAATAGATATAATTTAATAGGTAAAATAATAAATATTAAAATATTAAAAAATAAAAATAGTTCATTATATGGAATTATTTTATAATTATTAAATTTATGTTAGATAATATAAAAAAAAAATATAATATTTTTTTTAAAAATAAATTTTGTTTTATAAAACCAAAAACTAATGCACAAAATTTATATTTAAATAGTATTTTTAATAAAATTATAACTTTTGGTATAGGAGTTTCTGGTACTGGAAAAACATATTTAGCTACAGCTTTAGCAGTTGATTTTTTTAAAAAAAGAAAAATTAATAGAATTATTTTAGCTAGACCTATTGTTGAAGCTGGAGAAAAATTAGGTTATTTACCTGGAAATTTTAATAAAAAAATAGATCCTTATTTATCACCTATATATGATATTTTATTTGAAATTTTAGGTTCTAGTTTTTATAAAAAGTATATATATAATAATATTATAGAAGTTGTACCTTTAGCTTATATGAGAGGTAGAACTTTTAATGATTGTTTTATAGTATTAGATGAAGCCCAAAATACTACTATTTCTCAAATGAAAATGTTTTTAACTCGTTTAGGTTTTAATTCTAAAGCCGTTATTAATGGAGATATATCTCAAATAGATTTACCAAAAAATATCTATTCTGGTTTAAAACATGCTATTAAAGTTTGTAAAAATATAAAAGATATAGATATTATATATTTTAATACTAATGATATTATACGTTCTAATATTGTAGGTAATATAATTAAAGCATATAATAGATATGAAAAATTTGATAATTAGATAAATATTTATGATTAATAATTTTAATTTAATTTATTTAAATAAAGATTTTAAGTTAATTCCAAAAAAATATTTTTTTTATAAAATTTTAAAAAAAATTTGTTTGTTTTTTAATATAAAAAAAATTATTTGTATAATTATATTAGATAATGAAAAAATGATTTATTTAAATAAAAAATATAATTATAAAAATTCTATTACTGATACTTTATCTTTTTCTTATTCTTGAGATATTAAAAATAATTTATTAGGTGATATTGTTTTATGTCCTATTGAAATATATAAAAAATCGAGATTAAAGAAAATTAAGTATTTATTTTATTTTTCATATATTTTAATACATAGTTTATTACATTTATTAAATTTTAATCATAAAAAATATAATGATTATAAAATTATGTTATTATATGAAAAATTTTTTTTTTATATTATTTGAAAAAAAAAATTAATTTTAAATTAAATAATAGTTATGTTTAATATTAATTCATTAAAAAAATTTAATACTTTTAATATTAATGTTTATGCTAATAAAATTTATATAGTTAATAATGTTTATGAACTTAAAAAAATTATATTTTGATGTAATAAAAGTAAAAATAAAATATTATTTTTAGGTAAAGGAAGTAATATATTATTAATGGAAAATTTTTATGGAATTGTTATTATAAATAAAATTAAAGGTATTAAAATTTATCAAAATATAGATTTTTGATTTTTAAGTATAAATTCTGGTGAATTATGATCTGATGTAGTAAAATTTTCATTTAATAATGGTATCTTTGGTTTAGAAAATTTATCACATATACCTGGAACTATAGGTTCTGCGGTAGTTAATAATATAGGTGCATATGGATCTGAAATAAAAGATTTTGTTTTATATATAAAAGTTTTAGATATATTTTCAGGTTTGTTATTTTATATTAATAGTTATAATTGTTTTTTTTCTTATAGATATAGTATATTTAAAAATTTTTTTTATAAAAATTATATAATAATAAATATTATATTAAAGATTAAAAAAAATTGAAAACCAAATTTATTATATAAAGATTTATTACATTTTTTTGATCCATTAAATTTAAATATAAAACCTATAGATATATATGAAATTATTTTAAATTTAAGAAATATTAAAATACCTAATTATAAAATATTAGGTAATGTAGGAAGTATTTTTAAAAATCCTATTTTAAATATTAAAAAATTTATTAAATTAAAAAAAAAGTATTATAAAATTTTTAATGATTTAAAATATAATATTTTATATAAATATATTAAAATTCCTGCTGCTTTATTAATTGATAAGTGTGGATTAAAAGGTTATACTATTGGTAAAGCTAAAGTATATAATAAACAACCATTAATAATTGTTAATATTGGTAATGCTTTATCTAAAGATATATTTAAATTAATTAATTTTATTAAAAATAAAATATTTAATAAATTTAATATTATATTAGAACTTGAAATTAAAATAATTTTTTTTAATTAATATAATTTTAAAAATAAATTTATTATTAACAATTTAATTTGTAAATATTAATGAATACTTATTTTAAAAAAATAAATTTATATTTATTATTTATGTTATCATATATATTTAATTTTTTTTTATATAAATATAATTTTTATTTTAAAATTTTGTTTAAATTTTTTTTTTCATATTTATTTTTTAATTTATTAAAAAAAATAAATATTATCAGAAATATAATTTTATTTTTTGAAAAGTCTAAATTAGAAATTTCAAAAATTGTTTGACCTTCTTTAAAAGAAGTAAATAGAAATGTTATTATTATTTCTTTTTTTAGTTTTTTTATGTCAATTTTTGTTTGATTAATTGATAAAATTATATTATATATATTTTTTATTATTAGTAATTTAAATTTTTAAATAAAATAATTATGGGTATTAAAAAAAAATTATGGTATGTAGTTCAAGTATTTTCTAATTTTGAAGATAAAGTAATAGAATCTTTAAAAGATTATATAAAATTATATAAATTGGAAGATGATTTTGGTGAAATTTTAATTCCTACTGAAGAAGTAATTGAAATAAAGAATGGTGTTAAAAAAAAAAGTAAGAAAAAATTTTTTCCCGGTTATTTTTTAATTAATATGGTAATGAATAATAAAAATTGGTATTTAATTCGTAATATACCTAAAATAGTAGGTTTTATTGGAGGTGATTTAGGAAATCCATTTCCTGTTAGTGAAAAAGAAATTAAAGTTATTAAAAATAAATTAAATAAAATAGTTGGTAAACCTAGACCTAAAATTTTATTTGAGTATGGTGAATTAATTAGAATTAATAATGGTCCTTTTTGTGATTTTAGTGGAACTGTTGAGGAAATTGATTATGATAAGAATCGTTTAAAAGTATCTGTTTTAATATTTGGTAGATCTACTCCGGTAGAATTAGATTTCTCTCAAGTTGAGAAAAATAATTATTAATATTTTAAAAAGAAAATTAAAATGTCTAATAAAAAATATACATATATAAAATTACAAGTTTTATCTGGAATGGCTAATCCAAGTCCACCTGTAGGACCTATTTTAGGTCAAAAAGGTATTAATATTATGGAGTTTTGTAAATTATTTAATAAAAAAACTTCTAATTTAGAAAAAGGTACTCCTATACCAGTTGTTATAAAAGTTTATTCTAATCGTAGTTTTGATTTTTTTATTAAAAGTCCTCCAGTATCTTATTTAATTAAAAAAAAATTGTCAATTAATTTTGGTTCTAGAAAACCTGGTCATGATATTATTGGTATTATTAAAAAATCTTCTATTTTAGAAATTGCTAAAATAAAATTTTGTGATACAAATAGTTGTAATTTAAATTCTATTTATAAATCAGTTATTGGTACTGCTATTTCTATGGGAATTAAAATTAAAAATTAAATTATTATGAATATAAATAAAAATAAGAATAAGATTATTAAAATACTTGATTTAATAAAAAAAAAATCTAAAAAGAAATTTAATGAATCAATAGATGTTGATATAAATTTATTATTAGATAATAAGGATATTAATCAAGTTATATGTGGAAGTGTATTATTACCTTATAGAAAGAAAAGTAATAAAAAAATAGTTGTATTTACTGATGAATCAAATTTTAAAATTGCTTATAAGTCTGGTGCTTTTTTTGCAGGAAATGATGATTTATTTTATAAAATTAAAAATAATAAAATTAAATATGATTTAGTTATTTGTAGTTGTGATTATATTAATATTGTTAGTAAATTAGGATATATATTAGGCCCAAAAGGATTAATGCCTAATTTAAAATTAGGTACTATTACTAATGATATAGAAAATACTGTTTTTGAGTTTGTTAATGGTAAAATAATATATAAAACTGATAAATATGGAATTATTCATTTAAGTATAGGAAAAATTAATTTTTCAAGTAAAGAATTATTTTATAATTTTTCTTGTTTAATAAATTCTATTTTATTAAATAAATCTAATAAAATTAATGATAGTTTTTTAATTAAAAAAATTAATATATCTAGTACTATGGGAAAAAGTTATATTATTAATTTAAATTAAATATTTTATAGGATTATTAATGTCATTAAGTTTAAAAGATAAAAAAAAATATATTTTTAATATGAAAAATATAATAGATAATTGTTTATCTATAATAATTATAAATTTTAATAAATTAAAATCTAATGATTTAGTTAATTTACGTAAAAATAGTAATAAAAAAGGATTTTATATTTCTGTTATACATAATAATTTATTTAAAATTGTATTAAATAAATTGAATTTAAAATGTTTAATAAATAAAATTATTGGTTCCATATTAATATTTTATTCTTTAGAATCTTATAGTTATCCTTCTGTAATTTTTGAAAAATTTTTAGTTAAATATAAAAATAAAATTAAATTAAATACTGTTTATATTAATAAAAAAATAGTAAATTATGATTTTCATAAGAAAATTTCATTTTTAAATAATACTAAAAAATCATTAAAATATTTAATTGAATATATTAAAAATATTTCTATAATTAAATTTTTACATATTTTGTTAATTATTAAAAATAATAAGCTTAAAGGTTAATATGAAAAATAATAATAAAGAAATTTTGGATAAAATTTCATCTATGACATTAGTTGAAATTATAGAATTAATTAATGATATAGAAAAAAAATTTGGTATAAATTCTATAAATTATCAATTAAATAATGATATTAATGAAAATAATATTAAAAAAGTTGAAAAAAAAGAATTTGATTTTTATTTAAATTCGATAGGTAATAATAAAATTGCAGTTATAAAAATAGTACGTAGTTTTTTAAACTTAGGTTTAAAAGAATCTAAAGATTTAGTAGAATCATGTCCTGTTTTAATAAAAAATAAAATTCAAAAAAAAGATTCGGATTTATTAAAAAAATCTTTAGAAGAAGTTGGTGCTGAAGTTATTTTAAAATAAAATTGTATATGGATTAAAATTAAATGATTTATTCTAATACTGAAATTAAACATATACGTAAAAATTTTAGTAAAATACCTAAAATTTTAGATATACCATATTTATTGTCTATTCAAATAGATTCTTATAATAATTTTTTATATAATAAAAAAAATAAATTATCAGGTTTAAATTTATGTTTTAATTCTATTTTTCCTATATATAATTATAATAATAATATAAAATTAGATTATTTAGGTTATAAAATTAAAAAACCTTTATTTAGTGATAAAGAGTGTTTAATTAGAGGGTTAACTTATTTTATAAGTATAAAAGTAAAATTGTGTTTATATATATATAATACTTTAAAGAATAAAAAAAAAATACATTATAAAAAAAAACAATATGTTTATATTGGTGATATTCCATTAATGACGGAAAGAGGAACTTTTATAGTTAATGGTACTGAAAGAGTTGTAGTATCACAATTACATCGTAGTCCTGGAGTTTTTTTTGATAGTGATAAAGGAAAAAATAATAGTTCTGGTAAAATATTATATAATGCTAGAATTATACCTTATAGAGGTTCATGGTTAGATTTTGAGTTTGATTCGAAAGATATTTTATATATGAGAATAGATAGAAAACGTAAATTACCTATTACTATTATATTAAAATGTTTGGGTTATTCAAAATTTAATATATTAAAATTATTTTTTGATTTTTTATCTATTAAAATTATAAATAATAAAATATTTTTAAATTTTAAACCTTCGGAATTAAAAAATAAAATATTTAATTTTGATATTGTATATAATAATATATTATATTTAAAAAAGAATAAAAAAGTTAATAAAAAATGTATAAAAAAAATGGAATTAGATAAAATCAATTGTATTTTAATTCCAAATGAGTATTTAATAAATAAAATATTATTTAAAAATTGTAAATTTTTTTTAAATAAAAAAGAACATATTTTATATTCAGGTACTAAGATAAATGATAATATTTTAAATGATTTAATTAGTAGTGATTGTAATAGTATAAGTATATTATATATTGATGAATTAATAAATAATTTTTATATTTATAATACTTTATTAATTGATAATACTGTAGATAAAACTTCAGCTTTGATAGAAGTTTATCGTGTAATTAAACCTGGAGAACCTTTTACTAAAGAAGCTGCTAAAAAATTATTTAATAATTTATTTTTTTCTTTAGATAAATATGATTTATCTAATGTTGGTAGAATGAAATTAAATGAATCTTTAAATATAAAGGATATAAATGTTACAGTTTTAACTTATAAAGATATTATTAAAGTAATTAAAAAATTAATAAGTATTAAAAATAATTTACAAAAAATTGATGATATAGATAATTTAGGAAATAGAAGAATTCGTTGTGTAGGTGAAATGATTGAAAATCAATTTCGTATTGGTTTAATAAGAATTGAAAAAATTATTAAAGATCGTTTTTCTATTGAAAATTTAGATAATATATCACCTAAAGATATAATTAATGCAAAAATTATATCTATAATAATTAAGGATTTTTTTTGTTCTAGTCAATTATCCCAATTTATGGATCAAAATAATCCTTTATCTGAAATTACTCATAAACGTAGAATATCTGCTTTAGGACCCGGGGGGTTAACTAGAGAAAGAGCAGGTTTTGAAGTTAGAGATATTCATTCTACTTATTATGGTAGAATTTGTCCTATTGAAACTCCTGAAGGACCTAATATAGGTTTAATTAATTCTTTATCTATTTATGCAAAAATTAATAGTTATGGTTTTATAGAAACACCTTATATAAAAATTGAAAATGGATATTTAACAAAAAATATAGATTATTTATCTTCTATTGAAGAGAATAATTATATTATAGCTCCTGCTGATACTATTATAAATAAATATAATAAAATTAAAAATAATTATATATTGTGTAGATATAAAGGAGAGTTTATTTTATTTAATAAGAAAAAAATAAATTATATAGATGTTTCTCCTCAACAAATAGTTTCTGTTGGAGCTTCTTTAATTCCTTTTTTAGAACATGATGATGCTAATAGAGCCTTAATGGGAGCTAATATGCAGCGTCAAGCTGTTCCTTGTTTAATACCAGAAAGACCTTTAGTAGGAACTGGAATGGAACGTATAATAGCTAATGATTCTGGTATTTGTATTATTTCAAAAAGTGATGGTATTGTTAAATATGTTGATTCTTCTAAAATAGTTATAGAAAATAAATTTGATAATAAATGTAGTAATTTATTAAATAATATATATTTATATGATTTATTTAAATATTTACGTTCTAATCAAAATACTTGTATAAATCAAAGACCATGTGTTCATTTAGGGGATATAGTTAAAAAAGGAGATATATTAGCTGATGGTTTTGCAACTGATTTTGGTGAATTGTCTTTAGGTCAAAATGTTCGTGTAGCATTTATGTCTTGATATGGATATAATTTTGAAGATTCAATATTAATTTCTGAAAATATAATTTATAAAGATATTTTTACTACTTTACATATTCAAGAATTATGTTGTATATGTAGAGATACTAAATTAGGTCCAGAAGAAGTTACTTCTGATATTCCTAATGTTAGTAGTTATTCTTTATCTAGGTTAGATGAAAGTGGAGTTATAAATATAGGTTCAGAAGTTTCTTTTGGTGATATTTTAGTAGGTAAAATAACACCAAAAGGTGAAACACAATTAAGTCCAGAAGAAAAGTTATTACGTGCTATATTTGGTGAAAAAGCTTCTGAAGTTAAAGATTCTTCTTTAAGAGTTCCTAGTGGTTGTAATGGTAAAGTTATTGATGTTCAAATATTTTCTAGGGAAGGTTTATCAAAAGATAAAAGATCTTTAAATATTGAAAAAGATAAATTAGAAGATATTAAAAAAAAAATAAATTTAGAATTATTATATTTTAAAGAAATTTTAATTAAGTATATAAATAAAATTTTATATAAATTTGATATTGTTTTTTATATAGATTCTAACATTAATGATATATATAATTTAAATATATATGATTTAAAAATTAAAGATAAAATTTTTAAATTAATTAATTCTTATAAAAAATTAGAATATATACTTGGTAAGAAATTAGATAAATATATTAATAAAATTACTCAATTTAATGAATTAAATCCTGGTATATTAAAAATTGTTAAAGTTTATGTAGCTATTAAACGCCATATACAGGTTGGAGATAAAATGTCTGGAAGGCATGGAAATAAAGGGGTTATATCTAAAATATGCCCTATAGAAGATATGCCTTATGATAAAAATGGTATACCAATAGATGTTATATTAAATCCTTTAAGTGTACCTTCTCGTATGAATGTTGGTCAAGTTTTAGAAACTCATTTAGGTATGGCGTTAAAAACTATTGGTGATAATATTAATTATATGTTAACTAATAATTATAATATTAATAAAATAAAATCTTATATAAAAAAAGTTTATTCATTGAATAATAATAATAATAATATTAATTTAGATTTATTAGATAATAATCAATTTATTATTTTAGCTAAAAGTTTAATTAATGGAATTCCAATCTCTACTCCTGTATTTGATGGAATAAATGAATTTGAAATTAAAAAGTTATTAAATATAGCAGGTTTACCTGAATCTGGTCAAATTACATTATATGATGGTTTAACTGGTAAAAAATTTGAAAGACCTGTTACTGTTGGTTATATGTATATTATGAAATTGAATCATTTAGTTGATGATAAAATACATGCTAGATCTACTGGTTCTTATAGTTTAATTACTCAACAACCTTTAGGTGGTAAATCTCAATTTGGTGGACAAAGATTTGGTGAAATGGAGGTTTGAGCTTTAGAAGCTTATGGAGCTGCTTATACTTTACAAGAAATGTTAACTGTAAAATCTGATGATGTTTCTGGGAGAACTAAAATATATAAAAATATAATTAAAGGTAATTATCAAATGGAACCTGATATGCCTGAATCTTTTAATGTTTTAATTAAAGAGATATGTTCTTTAGGTATTAATATTGAATTACAAAGTAAATAAATATATTTATTATAAATTTTTTAGGAATTTTTACTTGTGAATAATTTTTCAAAAATTAAATTTAATAAAAAAGAATTTGATTCTATAAAGATTACTTTAGCTTCACCTGAAATTATAAAATCTTGATCATATGGTGAAGTTAAAAAACCTGAAACTATTAATTATCGTACTTTTAAACCAGAAAGAGATGGTTTATTTTGTTCTCGTATTTTTGGCCCTATTAAGGATTATGAATGTTTATGTGGTAAATATAAGAGATTGAAATATAGAGGAATAATATGTGAAAAATGTGGTGTTAAAGTAACTAAATCTAAAGTAAGACGTGAAAGAATGGGTCATATAAATTTAGCTACTCCTATAGCTCATATATGATTTTTAAAATCTTTACCATCTAGAATAAGTTTATTATTAAATATTTCTTTAAAAAATGTTGAAAAAGTTTTATATTTTGAATCTTATATAATAATTAAATCTGATATTAAAAAATTAAAAATATATCAAATTTTAAATGAAGAAGAATATTTATATTATTTAAATAAATATAATGATAGTTTTATTGCAAAAATGGGAGCAGAAGCTATTAAATATTTATTAAAAAATATAGATTTAAATAAAGAATATACAAAAATATCTTATGAATTAAAAAAAAATGTTTCATTTATAAAAGAAAAAAAATTAGTAAAAAGATTAAAATTAATAGAATCTTTTATTAATTCTAATAATAAACCTGAATGAATGATATTAGATGTATTACCTGTTTTACCTCCTGATTTAAGACCTTTAGTACCTTTAGATGGAGGTAGATTTGCTACTTCTGATTTAAATGATTTATATAGAAGAGTTATAAATCGTAATAATCGTTTGAAAAGATTATTAGATTTATTTGCTCCTGAAATAATAATAAAAAATGAAAAAAGAATGTTACAGGAAGCTGTTGATGCTCTTTTAGATAACGGTAAAAGAGGATTTTCTATACTTGGTTCTAATAAAAGACCATTAAAATCTTTAGCAGATATGATAAAAGGAAAACAAGGTAGATTTAGACAAAATTTGTTAGGAAAAAGAGTAGATTACTCTGGAAGGTCAGTAATAACAGTTGGTCCTTATTTAAAATTAAATCAATGTGGTTTACCTAAGAAAATGGCTTTAGAATTATTTAAACCTTTTATTTATAGTAAATTACAGAATGATGGTATAGTTAATACTATAAAATCTGCTAAAAAAATTGTTGATAAAGAGGATTATATTATTTGAGATATTTTAGAAGATATTGTTAAACAACATCCTATTTTATTAAATAGAGCTCCTACTTTACATAGATTAGGTATACAAGCTTTTGAACCTATTTTAATAGATGGTAAATCTATACAATTACATCCTTTAGTTTGTTCTTCTTATAATGCTGATTTTGATGGTGATCAAATGGCAGTTCATGTTCCTTTAACATTAGAAGCTCAATTAGAAGCTCGTGTTTTAATGATGTCTACTAATAATATTTTATCTCCTGCTAATGGTGAACCCATTATTGTACCATCTCAAGATGTAGTATTGGGATTATATTATATGACTAAAAAAGAAATAAATTTTTCAAATAAAAATATTTTTATTTCTAGTATAGATGAAGCTAAATTTTTATATGATAATAATTTAATATCTATTCATAATGTTATAAAAACTAAAATTTTTGAATTTTTAAAAAATGATTCTGGAATTTTTATTAAAAAAGATAGAATAGTTAAAACTACTATAGGTAGATTATTTTTATGAGATATTTTTCCTAAAGGATTGAAATTTGATTTAGTTAATCAAAATATTAATAAAAAAAAAATTTCTTATATATTTAATAAATGTTATCAGTTATTAGGTTTAGAGAAAACTGTTTCTTTTGCTGATAATATTATGTATATAGGTTTTAAATATATTACTATTTCAGGTTTGTCTATTGGTATAAATGATATATTAATACCTAAAGATAAAAATAAAATTATTAAAAAATCTGAAATTAAAGTAAATAAAATTCAGAAACAATTTAAATATGGTTTAGTAACTTATATTGAAAAATATAATAAAATAATTGATATATGAACTGATGCTAATGAAAATATTTTTAAATCTATGATGAAAAATTTATCTATTAAAAAAATTAATATAAAAGGTAAAATAAAAAAACAAAATTCTTTTAATAGTATATATATGATGGCTGATTCTGGAGCTAGAGGTTCATGTGCTCAAGTTAGACAATTGGCAGGTATGAGAGGATTAATGACTAAACCTGATGGTTCTATAATTGAAACTCCTATAACTTCTAATTTTAGAGAAGGTTTAAATATATTACAATATTTTATTTCTACACATGGAGCAAGAAAAGGTTTAGCTGATACTGCTTTAAAAACATCTAATTCTGGTTATTTAACTCGTAGGTTAGTAGATGTAGCTCAAGATTTAGTTGTTATTGAAAAAGATTGTAAAACTAAGAAATACTTAAATGTAAGTTCTGTTATTGAAGGTAGTTATATTAAGCAATCACTTAAAGAACGTATTTTAGGTAGAATATTAGCAGAAGATATAATTTCTAATAAAAATAAAATTTTAATTAAAAAAAATTCATTATTAGATAATAAATTATGTAATTTAATTGAAAAATTGGGAATATATAATGTAAAAGTACGTTCTGTAGTTATGTGTGAAACTAATTTTGGTGTATGTTCATATTGTTATGGTAGAGATTTAGCTAGAAATCATATAATTAATAAAGGTGAAGCAGTAGGAGTTATTGCTGCTCAATCTATAGGTGAACCTGGAACTCAATTAACTATGAGAACCTTTCATATAGGTGGTGCCGCATCAAGAATGGTTACTAATTATAATATAAAAATTAAAAATAGTGGTTATATAAAATTTTGTAATTTAAAATATATAAAAAATTCTTCTAATAAATTAATTGTTATATCTAGAAACGCAGAATTAAAGATTATTAATAAAAAAGGTATTATTAAGGAAAATTATAAAGTTCCTTATGGGGCTATTTTAGAAAAAAAAGATGGAGATTTTATAAAATCTAATAATATTATTGTTAATTGAGATCCTCATAGTATTCCTATAATAACTGAAGTTAGTGGTTATGTAAAATTTTTAGATATGTATGAAAATAAAACTTTTGTAATTAAAAAAGATAGTTTAACTGGAACTTCATCTATTGTAATATTAGATAAAATAAAATATATTAATATCAATAAAAATTGGAAACCTTCTATTAAAATAATTGATGAAAATGGTAATGATATTATGTTGTTAGGAAATGAAATTCCTGTTCAATATTTTTTACCTAGTAAATCAATAATTAAAGTTAAAAATAATGATTATGTTTTAAAAGGTGATATATTAGCAAGAATTTCTCAAGAATATGGTGGCACAAAAGATATAACTGGAGGATTACCAAGAGTTGCTGATTTATTTGAAGCTCGTAAACCTAAGGATAAAGCTATTTTAGCTGAAATTTCAGGAATAATAAGTTTTGGAAAAGAAACTAAAGATAAATATCGTTTAATAATATCATCTAAAGATAATAATAATAAATATGAAAAAATGATACCTAAATGAAAAAAACTTCATATTTTAGAAGGAGAATATGTAAATAAAGGTGATATTATATCTGAAGGAACTGAATCTGCTTATGATATATTAAGATTACGAGGTATAGAAGATGTTACTAAATTTATTGTTAATGAAGTACAAAATATATATTGTTTACAGGATGTAAAAATTAATGACAAACATATTGAAATTATAATTAGACAAATGTTACGTAGAATTACAGTAAGAGATCCAGGTGATACTAATTATTTAGTTGGTGATCAAATGGAAATTTCTAGATTAAGAATTATAAACAAAAAATTAAAAAGTAATAATAAAAAAATAATTAAATATGATTATGATTTACTTGGTATAACTAAAGCTTCATTAGCAACTGAATCTTTTATATCTTCTGCATCTTTTCAAGAAACTACTAAGATATTAACTGATTCTGCTATTTCTTGTAAAATAGATGAATTAAGAGGATTAAAAGAAAATGTTATTGTAGGAAGATTAGTTCCATGTGGAACAGGATATTCATATCATAAAAAAAAAAATAAATATAAATTAAATAATAAAAGTAATAATAATAATAATAATAAAAATTTAAATATGACTAAAGAAGAATTAGCTACTGTAAATTTAAAAAAATTATTAAATTCTGAAAATTTATTTAAATAAGTATATGATTGTTAAAAAAAATATTTTTAGTGCTATACAACCAACAGGAAAATTAACTATAGGGCATTATATTGGAGTATTAAAAAATTGATTATATTATCAAAATAAATATAATTGTTTTTTTTGTATAGCTGATATGCATGCATTAACTAGTGTAAAAAATAAAATTATTATTAAAAATAATATTTATGATTTATTATCTATAATATTAGCTATTGGAATAAATCCAATGAATTGTATTATTTTTTTACAATCTAATGTTATAGAACATATAAAACTTTATTGATTATTAAATTGTTATACTTATATAGGAGAATTAAAACGTATGACTCAATTTAAAAATAAAGTTATTATTAAAAATAATAATATAAATTGTGGTTTATTTAATTACCCTATATTAATGTCTTCTGATATATTATTATATAATACTAGTTATGTTCCTATTGGATATGATCAAATACAACATTTAGAATTAACCAGATTAATTGCTAAAAGAATTAATAAAATTTATTCTAAAAATATATTTACTATTCCTAAATATATTTTATCAAAAAATGGTTCTAAAATAATGTCTTTATGTGATCCTTATATAAAAATGTCTAAATCAGATGTTAATAAAAATAATATTATTTTTTTATTAGATAATTATATTAAAGTAAAAAATAAAATTAATCATGCATTAACTGATTCTCAATATCCTCCTAAAATATTATATGATAAAGTTAAAAAACCTGGTATATCTAATTTATTAAATATATTTTCTAATATAAAAAATATTTCTATTTCTAAATTAGAAAAAAAATTTATTAATTTTTCGTATAATAAATTTAAAAAAGAACTTATATTTGAATTAATTTCTTTTTTAAATAAAATAAAAAAAAAATATAATTTTTTTAGAAAAAGAAAAAGTTTTTTAAGAAAAATTTTATTAAATGGTAAATTAAAAGCAAAAAAAATAGCAAAAAAAAATATTTTATATATATATAAAAGTATTGGTATTAATTATTAAATTTATCATAATATAGGTTTTTTTTTGTTTTTTATTAAAAATATATTAGTTTTTTTAAAATGATTACAATTTAAAAATCCTTTTTTAAAAGAAAATTTAGAAGGATGAGAAGAAATTAATATTAAATGTTTATTTTTGTTAATTAATTTTTTTTTTTTTTGCGCAAATTTACCTCATAGTAAAAATACTATATTAGTTCTATATTTATTTATATATCTTATTATATTATCAGTAAATATTTCTCATCCTATATTTTTATGAGATAAAATTTTTTTACTTTCTACAGTTAAAATGCTATTTAATAATAAAATTCCTTGTTTAGCTCAATTTAATAAGTAGCCATTTTTAGGAATTTTAAATTCATGATATTCATTTTTTATTTCTTTATATATATTAATTAATGATGATGTAATTTTTTTTATATTAGGTAATAAAGAAAAAGCTAATCCATGTGATTGATTTTTATTACAATATGGATCTTGACCTATAATTACTACTTTTATGTTTTTAAATTTTGTAATTTTAAATGCTTCAAAAATATTTTTCTTTGGTGGATATATTTTTTTATATTTATATTCGTTTTCTAATAAATATTTCATTTTTATAAAATATTTTTTTTTTTTTTCGTTTTTTATAATTTTTTTTCAATTTATCATTTTTTTTTTACGTGAATAAATAATTTTATTTTTTTTTTATAATTATAATATTTTATAATATCTATTTTAGATAAGTTATTTATATATTTTATATTTTTACCTAATTTTCCTATTATTATATTTGTATGACTTTTTTTTTTAGTATATATATTACAAAATATAATTTTTTTTTTTTTTAAATTAATTATTTTTTTTATTTTTATTAATACTAAATATGGTATTTCTTCTCTTATAAACTTTAGAATTTTTTCTTTTATTATTTCTTTAATTATAAATTTTATATTATGTATTGTTTTAATTTTTTTATTAAAATAATGTTTAGATTTAATTAAAAAATTATCTATTATATTTTGTAAATATTTTATATATTTTTTCTTTTTAATAGTTATGGGTATAATATTTTTATATATTATATTATTTTTAAATTTTTTAATAAAAGGAAGTAATGATTTTTTATTTTTTATTTTATCTATTTTATTAATTAATATTAATATTGGTATTTTTTTAGAATTTATTTTTTTAATTATTTTTTTTTCATAAAAGAAATTTTTATTTTCTATAATTATTATTATTAAATCTATTTTATTTTTTAAATTATTTTTATTTAAAAAATAATATATTTTATAAAATATTTTTTTAAAATTTTTATAATTATTAAATCCAGGAGTATCAATATATATATATTGATTATTTTTTATTGTATTTATTCCTAAAATATATTTTTTAGTAGTATTTTTTCTTTTTGAAATTATAGATATTTTTTTATTTATTAATTTATTAAATAAAGTAGATTTTCCTACATTAGTTCTTCCTATTATGGAAATATAAATACATTTTTTTTGCATTTAAATTAATCCTAAATTTATTAATATATTTTTTGCTGCTATTTGTTCTGCATTTTTTTTATTATAACTTATTCCTTTACTAATTTTATTTAAATTATTAATTTTACAATATATAGTAAATATTTGTTTATGATCTTTTCCTTTTATTTTACCTAAATAATATTTTGGTAATGGTAGTTTTATTTTTTGTAAATATTCTTGTAATAATGTTTTATAATCTTTATAATTATATTTTGTATTTAGTATTTGATTTTTAAAAAATAAATATTTTATTATTTTTTCTGTTATTTTAATATTTTTACTATCTATAAATATAGCTCCTATTATTGCTTCTAGAGTATTTGCTAAAATAGATTTTTTATTATTTTTTTTATTATTTTTTATTTCTCCATTTCCTAATAATATATATTTATATAATTTAATTTTATTTGCAATTTTAAATAAATTATTTTTATTTACTAATTTAGATCTTATTCTTGTCATTATTCCTTCTTGGAAATTATAAAATTTTTTATATATTTTATTTGTAATAATAAAATTTAATATAGAATCTCCTAAGAATTCTAATCTTTCATTATGGTTATTATTATAACTTCTATGTGTTAAAGATAAAAATAATATTTTTTTATTATTAAATTTATATTTAATTTTTTTCTCTAAATAGTTTATATTATCGATCATAAATTTTTAAATAATTTTACCTATTCTATTAAATCTTATATTTATTGGTAAATAATTTTCTTTTTTTATACTCATTCATATAAGTTCTGCTTTTCCTATAATTAAATTTTTATGTACAAATCCTCAATATCTACTATCTTTACTATTATCTCTATAATCTCCCATAACAAAATATTTATTTTTAGGTACAATTCATATTTTATTTTTTTTTTTATATTTATTTTTATATGGAATTAATAATATTTTATATTTTTTATTTTTAATATATTCTGTTTTTTTTATTAAAAATATTATTTTTGAAAATATTTTTTTTTTTAAATTAATAGAATTTATATTTTTTATTTTTAAAAAATTTTCATATATATTATTATTATTATCTATATATATTTCTTCTACTAAATTATTTAATTTAATATTTTTATATTTTATTATATTTTTTTTATTATGTTTTTTTTTATTTTTATTATATTTATATATATTAATTTTTTTATTTTTTTTATTATATATAACTTTATCATTTGGTAAAGCAATTATACGTTTTATATAGTATATTTTTTTATTTTTTGGATATTGGAATACAATTATATCTCCATATTTTGGAGTATTTATATTTAATATAGTTTTATTAGTAAATGGGTTTTTTATATTATATTTAATTTTATTTACTAATATCATATCTCCAATTAATAAATTTGGTAACATTGAGGCTGATGGTATTTTAAAAGGTTCATAAATAAAAGATCTAAATATAAATATAAATATTAGAATAGGAAGATTATCAATTATATTGTTAAAATATTTTTTTTTATATAATTTATTATATATTAATATTGTAATATTAATTAATATTAATATAAATAATATTTTATTGTATATCATATTAAAATTTTTTTTTTAATGTTTCAAAATATATATTTGGTGATATTAATATATTTCCTATTTTTTTTAATTTTTTTTTTCCTTTTTTTTGTTTTTCTAATAATTTTTTTTTTCTTGTAATATCCCCTCCATAACATTTTGAAATTACATTTTTTCTAAAAGATTTAATTATAGATGAAAAAATAATTTTATTATTACATTTTGATTGAATTTTAACTTCAAATTGTTGTTTTTTTAAATTTTTTTTTATTATATTTATTATATTTATACTATAATCTTTTATATTTTTTTTATGTATTAGTATTGAAAATCCTTCTAATTTATTATTATTAATTAAAAATTCTAATAATTTAATATCTGATTTTTTGTATTTTTTAAATTTATATTGAAATGAAGCATATCCTTGTGTTATTGATTTAATATTATTACTAAAATTTGTTATTATTTCATAGGTTGGTAATTCATATTTTAAATAAATATGATTATTATTATAATATAATATTTTTTTTTGTTTTCCCCTTTTATTAATACATAAATTTATTATTTTTCCGCAATATATTTGTGGTGTAATTATTTTACATGTTGATATTGATTCATGTATTTCTTTAATTTTATTTTTTTGGGGTAATTTATTTGGATTTTCTATATATAAAATTTTATTATCTTTAGTTATTATTTTATATAATATTGTTGGGGAAGTTATTATTATTTTTAAATTATATTCTTTTTCTAATCTTTCTTTAATAATTTCTATATGTAAAATTCCTAAAAAACCACATCTAAATCCGTTTCCTAATAAATAAGAATTTTCTGGTTTAAAAATAAAAGAATAATCATTTAAACTTAATTTTTCAATTGATTTTTTAAAATATAAAAAGTTTTTATTATTTTCAGGATATATACTAGCATATATTTGTGGTTTTATTTTTTTAAATTTAGATATTTTAATTAAGCTATTATTTTTATAATTTGTTATTATTTTTCCTATTGGATTAAAATATTTTGTTATTTTTATATTACAAGAAATTCATCCTATTTCTCCGCAATATAAATTATTTATATTATTTTTATTTGGAGTATATATATGTATTGTTTTTATACGATAATTATTTTGATTTAAACTTATTATTTTAATAATGTCATTTTTTTTAATATTTCCATTAATAATTTTAATTAATAAAAAAATTCCTAAATAATTATCAAAATATGAATCTATTATTATTGCTTGTAAAGGTAAATTTATATTTCCTTTAGGATAAGGTATTTTATTTATGATTTCTTTAATTATATTTTTTATTCCTATTCCTTTTTTACTAGAACATAATATTATTTTTTTTTTTTTAATTTTTAAAATATTATTTATTTGATTTTTTATATTATTTATATCATTATATAAAATATCAATTTTATTTATTATAGGTATAATTTTTATATTTAGTTTTTTTGCTATATTATAATTTGTAATTGTTTGTGATTGTATACCTTTAGTAGCATCTATTAATAATAAAGCACCATCACATATATATAATGATCTTGATACTTCATTATTAAAATCTATATGTCCTGGTGTATCTATTAAATTTAATTTATATTTTTTATTATTTAATTTATATTTAAGTGATACACTTTGTGATTTTATTGTTATTCCTCTTTCTTTTTCTATTTCCATTGAATCTAAAATTCTAGAGTTTTTTTTATTTATTTTTTTTCCAGTACATAATTCTATTATACGATCTGATAATGTTGATTTTCCATGATCTATATGTGCTATTATAGAAAAATTTCTTATATATTTTTTTTTCATATATTTTAATTATATTTTATATTATAAATTTTATAAAATAAATGTATTATAATAAGATTATATAATTATAATATATAAATTTAATTTTTTAATAAAAATATGATAACTAATATAATTACAAGATTTGCTCCAAGTCCTACTGGATATTTACATATAGGTAATATAAGAAGTGCATTATATTCTTGATTATATGCTAGAAAAAATAATGGTAAATTTATTTTACGTATAGATGATACTGAATATAATAAATTAAATAAAAAATATTCTGATTATATATTATATTCATTAGAATGATTAGGATTATATTGAGATGATAAAGTATATTACCAATCTGATAGAATAGAAAAATATATAAATATAATAAATTATATGTTATCTAATAATTTAGCATATAAATGTTTTTGTTCTGTTGATAGATTAAATTATATACGTAATATTTGTATAAAAAAAGGTTTAAAGCCAAAATATGATAATTTTTGTAGAAATAAAAATTTTAATTATAAAAATATACCTTATGTAGTTAGATTTAAAAATCCATTAAATAAAAATATATCATTTAATGACATTATATTTAAAAAAATAATTTTTAATAATAATCAATTAGATGATTTTATTATTCAACGTAGTAATGGTATTCCAACTTATAATTTTTGTGTAGTTATTGATGATTATGATATGTCTATTAGTCATATTATAAGAGGTGAAGATCATATAAATAATACTCCTAAACAAATAAATATTTTAAAATCTTTAAAATATAATATTCCTAAATATATTCATTTACCTATTATATTAGATGAAAATAAAAAAAAGATATCTAAAAAAAATTTTTTATTTAATATTAAAAATTATATATATAATGGATATTTACCTATATCTATATTAAATTATTTATTAAATTTAGGAAGATTTTGTATAAATAATAAATTTAATAGTATTTATGAAATGAAATATATAAATAATTTATTTGGTTTAAATAAATCTCCATGTATAGTAAATAATAAAAAAATTTTATTTTTAAATAAATATTATTTAAATAATATATCTTATAAAAAAATTAAATTTTATTTTAAGTATTTTATTATTAATAATAAAATATTATTAAATAATATTAAAAATTTAGATGAAATAATATCTTTTATATTAGTTAGAAGTTATTCAATTAAAGATATAGTAAATTTTTGTTTAATATTTAATAATAAGATATATTTTAATCCTTTATTAATACTAAAATATACTAATAAAAACTCTCTTTTAATATTATTATATTTATATAAAAATATATTTAATTTATTAGTTTGAGATATTAGAAATATTAATTTATGTATAAAAAAAATAATTAAAAAATTTAAAAAAATTAAAATAGATTATATATTTAAAATTTTACATTTTTTTATAACTGGTAAAGAATTTTCCCCAAGTATTATTAAAATAATTTTTTTATTTAAAAAAAAAAATATTTTAATGAGATTAAAATATTGTATAAAAAAATATTTATTAAGAAAATAAAATTTTATTTAATTTATTTAAAAAAATAATATTTTTTTTTTTACTTAAGAATTTTATTATTGATATTCTTTTTTTTTTACTTATTTGTTTTAAACAAAATATATTTTTTTTTGTTAATTTTAAAAAATTTTTAAATGATTTTATATTTTTGCTTATTTTAATTGAAGAATATTTTCCAATATTTGGTATTGAAAGAGAATTTATTATATTACTTAATTTAATTTTTTTTTTTGATATATTAATAGAACTAATTATTTTGTTTGATAATTTATTTTTAATTTTAGGTATTTTAGTTAATTTTTTTTTAGATATATTAAATATATCTGTTATATTTTTTATACATTTATATTTTATTAATTTTTTAATTATTTTTTTTCCTAATCCTATTATATTAAAAGCTTCTTTTGAACAAAAAAAAACTATATTATTTATTAATTTTCCATAACATTTATTATAATAACATTTTGGTATTTTTTCGTTAGTATTTATTTTTTTATTACAAAATGGACATTTATTTATTAAATATTTTTTTTTATTTTTTTTTATTACCTTAATAATTTTAGGTATAACATTTCCACTTCTTTCTATTATAACATTATCTCCAATATTTATTTTTGTTTTATTTAAATAATTTAAATTATAAAAATTTATTTTTTTAATTTTCACACCTTGTATTTTTATTTTTTTAATTATAATAATAGGTATTATAATTCCATTTTTACTTATTTCAAAATTTATATTTTTTACTTTAGAAATTTTTTTCTTAGATTTAAATTTTCATGCTATACATCATTTTATATATTTATTATTATTTTTTATTTTTTCTTGTATAAATTTATTATTTATTTTTATTACTATACCATCTATATTAAATTTTATTTTTTTTTTATTTTTTTTAATTTTATTATAATATTTTTTAATATTATCAATATTATTTAATAATTTTGTTTTTTTATCTATTTTAAAACCTAATTTTTTTATTTTTTTTAAACTATCATATTGAGTTAGATAATTTTTTCTATTATTATTAATTATAATATCATAAGCTATAAATGATAATTTTCTTTTTTTTACTACTTTTTTATTTAAATGCCTTATTGTTCCAGAAACTATATTTCTACTATTAGAAAATTTTTTATTTTTATTTATTTTTAAAAAATTTTTTTTAGATATATAAATTTCTCCTCTTATTTCTAAATTATATATTTTATCTTTTGAATTTATATATTTAGGTATTGAATTTATATATTTTATATTTTTTATTACATTTTCTCCATATATACCATTACCTCTAGTTAAAGATTTATATAATAAATTATTTTTATAAATTAAACTAATTGCCATTCCATCTATTTTTAATTCACAACAAAAATTTTTTATTTTATATATTTTTTTAAATTTATTTATATATTTTTTTATTTTATTAAATGAATAAAAGTTTTTAATTGATAACATAGGTATGTTATGTTTTTTAATTGAAAATTTTTTAATAAATTTATAATATATTTTTTTTGTTGGACTATTTTTACATTTAAATAATGGATATTTTTTTTCTAATTTTTCTAATTTTTTTAATAAAAAATCATATTTTTCATTTGAAATAATATTTTTATTTTTATAAAAATAATAGTAAGAATATATTTTTATTTTTTTTCTAATTTTTAATATTTTTTTTTTAATTTTATTAGTATTCATAATTATATATAAATATTTATTAATTTATATTTTAAAATTTTTTATATAAATTATTTTTTATTATATAATTTTATATTTTTTATTTTCATTATTATTTTATATATATTATAAAATAATAATATTATAAATTTATGTTATTTATAAAAATTTTAAAAATATAATAAAACGGAGGCAGAGAGATTCGAACTCTCGAACGATAAACGTTGACGATTTTCAAGACCGTTGCCTTAAACCACTCGGCCACACCTCCTAATACTACTATTAAATAATACTATTTTTTATATTTTATATCTATAAAAATTTATTATTTTTATATTTTTTTTTCTTAAAAAATTTTTTACTTTAATTTTATTATTATAAAGAAATTTTTGTTCTAATAATATATTTTTTTTTAGTTTTTTATTAATTTTTTTTAAAATATTTTTTTTATTATAAATTAATATTTTTTTTTTTTCATTTTCTATAATATTTAACGGTATATTTTTAATACTTATATATTTAGGATTCATTGCTGTTATATGAATGCATATTTGTTTCATATATTTTTCTATATTTTTTTTTTTTTTAGTATCTATTTTAATTATTGTTCCTATTTTATTATTATGATGTAAATAATTCTTAATATATTTACCTTTTAAATGACAAATATTATCTATGATAATATTTTCATTAAATTTAGTTTTTAAATATTTTATTTTATTTTTAAAATGTTTATTTATTTTTTGTAATTTATTTATTTTTTTATTAAAACAAAAATTTATTATTTTATTTGCAAATTTATTTAAATATTTATTTTTTGCTGTGAAATCTGTTTCACAAAGTAATTTTATCATTATTACATTATTATTTTTAACTTTATTTATTATAATACCTTCTTTTGTAATATTATTTTTGTTATTTATATTTTTTTTTTTTAAATATATTAATGATTTTTCTAAATTATAATTATTTTTTTCTAAGGCTTTTTTACATTTTATTACACTTATTTTAGTTATATATCTTATTTTTTTAATTAAATTTATTTTATTTTTTTTTAATTTATTGTTTTGCATATTATATTTAAATATCATTTTATAGATTTTATTGAATCATCATTTCCTGGAATAATATAATCTATATTATCTGGATTATTATTAGTGTCTACTATTGAGAAAATTTTTATTTTTAATTGTTTTGCTTCTTTTATTGCTAATTTTTCATATTTTGCATCTATTACAAATATAGCATAAGGTAGTCCTTTCATATTTTTTATTCCTTCTAAATTATTTTTAAGTTTTTTTAATTTTTTTTTCTTTAATAATATTTCTTTTTTTTTAACATATTTATTTAAAAGTAATATTTTATATTCCTTTTCTAATTTTTTTAAATATTTTATTGATTTTTTTACTGTTTTTCAATTTGTTAATGTTCCTCCTAATCATCTTTTATTAATATAAAATTGTTTACATATTATTGCTGTTTTTTTTATAATTTTTGATGCAGGTTTTTTTGTACCTATAAATAATATTTTTTTTTTTTTTTTTTGTATTTTTTTTAATTCTTTAATTGCTATATTAAATAATTTTATTGTTTTATTCAAATTAATAATATGTATCTTATTATATTTTGTATATATATAAGGTTTCATTTTTGGGTTTCAATATTTTGTTTGATGACCAAAATGTATACCAGCTTTTATCATTTCTTTAATTGAAAAATTAGTCATTTTTTTTACCATTTGTTTAAAAAAATATATTTTTATATTATTATATACATATATTTTATATTAAATATATATATTAAAAGGTTAATTTATGATTATTAAAAATAATAAAGATATTAAAAATATGTTTTTAGTAAGTAATATAGTTAAAAATTTATTATTATATGTTTCAAAATATATAAAACCTGGAATTTCTACTGGTTATATAAATGATAAATGTCATAATAAAATTATAAATTATTATAAAGCTTATCCTGCTGTTTTAGGATATATGAATTATCCTAAATCTATATGTACTTCTATAAATAATGTTGTATGTCATGGTATACCAAATTATGATTGTATTTTAAAAAATGGAGATATTATAAATATAGATATTTCTATTTTGAAAAATAAATATTATTCTGATTCATCTAAAATGTTTTTTGTTGGTACACCAAATATTAATGTTTTAAAATTATGTAATGTTACTTATAATAGTATTTTTTATGCTCTTAAATATGTAAAAAATAATAATAAAATTAATTTAATTGGAGAAAATATACAAAATTATATAGAAAGTTATGGTTATTCTGTAGTTAAAAATTATTGTGGTCATGGAGTAGGAAAAAAATTACATGAATTTCCTCAAATTCTACATTATAAAAATAATTATAATTTACGTATGAAAACTGGTATGATATTTACTATTGAACCTATGGTTAATTTAGGAAATAATAAAACTTATCTTGATAAAGATGGATGAACTGTTAAAACAAAAGATGATAGTTTATCAGCCCAATATGAACATACTATTTTAGTAACTAAAAATGGTTATAAAATTTTAACTTTATAATTTTTTTATTTTCTATAATATATTTCTTTAATTTTTTTTCATATTAATTTTAATATATATTTTTTTTTAATTATATTAAAATTTATATTTTTATAATTAAAAATATTATTTTTTATATTTATTTTTTTAATTATTATTTTTGTTTGAAATATATTTTCTTTATATAAATTTATATCTGATAAATCATAAGTATTTTTATATTTTTTTGATATAAAATTTTGTAAAGAATTAATTTTATAATTTATAAATATTTTTTTTTCTTTTTTATTTTTTATAATTCCATAAATTTTATAATTTATTATAATTATATCTGATTTAAATTTAGAAATTAAATAATTTATTGTTTTTAAAGGACAGTATATATTATAAGTATATATTTCTAAATCTATTTTAATAATAAAAATTTTATTTTTAACATATATATAATATATATATATATATATATGACTTTTATTTAATAATAATATTATATTATATAAAATTTTACTTTTTTTATCTTTTTTATTATTATAATATTCCCTTTTTTTATATATACTAAATATTTTATTATTTATTATTAATGATATATTTTTAAATATTTTTTTTAAATTACAAAAATTATATTTTTTATTAAAAAAATTTAGTATTTTTTTTTTATTTTTTTTATTAAAATAATATATTTTATATATACATAAATTTAATTGTTTACTTATATTATTATGTATATTTATATTTTTTTTTTTCATTTTTTTTATATATATTATATTTTTTTTTTAAAGATATTATTTGATTAAAAATTATATTATTATTTTTTTTTTTTTTTTTAAAATACCCTTCTCTTTCTAATTGAAATATTTTATTTTTGTTATTTAATATATCTTTGTTTATATATCCTATTTTTTTTATTATAGATTTTTTATTTAAGTATTTTAATAATTTATTATCATTATTTTTTATTAAATTATTTTTTTTAAATAAATATTTAAAAAAAATAAATTTAGTTTTTATTGAATCCTTTTTTGAAATTCAATGTATTATTTTATATTTTTTTTTTATATTATTTTTTTTTAATATTTTACATTTTATATATTTAATTTTTTTTTTATTTAAAATAATGTTTTTTATATATATTATTTTAGAATATTTTAATTTAAATTTATTATTTATTAATAATTTTAATTTATTATGTTTTATATTTTTATTAATATTAATATCTTTTTTATCTATGTATATTTTTTTGTATAAATTTATTTTTCTTTTACCTAAATTATTATTATTTGGATGATTAAATATATATATACTTTTTTTTTTTTTAATGTTTGTTAAAATTAACTTGATGGGATTTATTACACCCATAGTTCTTGGAGAAATTTTATCTAAATCTTTTCTTAAAAAATTTTCTATTATATTAATGTTTATTATACTTTCTTGTTTACTTATTCCTAATGAATTACAAAAATTTATTATAGATTTATTAGTATATCCTTTATTTCTCATTCCTGATATTGTCATTAATCTTGGATCATTTCATTTATTAATTATTTTTTTTTTTATTAAAATATTTATTTTTCTTTTAGAAGTTATATTATTTGTAATATTTAATCTTGAAAATTCATATTGTTCTGGTTTATGTTTTATATCTATATTATTTAAAATTCAATTATATAATATTTTATTATTTTGAAATTCTAATGTACATAAAGAATGACTTATTTTTTCTATAGAATCTGCAATACAGTGAGCAAAATCATATGTTGGGTATATACATCATTTATTTTTTGTTTTTATATGTTTAGTATATTTTATTCTATATAAAATTGGATCTCTTAATATTATATTTTTTGCTTCCATATTAATTTTTGCTCTTAAACATACTTTTTTTTCAGAAAAAAATCCTTCTTTCATTTTTTTAAATAAGATAATATTATCTTTAATACTTCTATTTCTAAAAGGACTATTTTTACCTTTTTTTTTAAAATTTCCTCTATATTTTTTTATTTTTTTTTTAGGTAATTCATCTATATAAGCTAATTTTTTTTTTATTAATATTAAAGCATAATTATAATATTTATTAAAATAATCTGATGCATATTTTATTTTTTTATTTCATTTATAACCTAGTCATTTTATATCTTTTATTATAGAATTAATATATTTTTTTTTTATTGTATTTGGGTTAGTATCATCAAATCTTAAATTACATATTCCATTATAATATTTTGCTATTTCAAAATTTATAAATATAGATTTAGCATGTCCTATATGTAAATAACCATTTGGTTCTGGTGCAAATCGTGTTATAATTTTTTTATATTTTTTATTTTTTATATCTTCATTTATTTTTTTATATATAAAATTTTTGTTATTCATTTTATTTATTTTTTCTTTTTATAAATAATTAATATTCAAAAAATTAAGAATTAATATTTTTAATTAATTTATAATAATTTTTTATTATTTTTTATTTTTATTTAATTTATTATTTTTAATATTTATAATATTTTAAATATATTTTATTAAAAAATATATTTTTTATCTATAATATTTTGTTAAAATTTAATAATTTATTTTTTACTTAGTTTTTAATATATTATGTTTTTTTTATATAGTTATAATTAATATATTTTTATTTTAATTTTTATAGAAATTATATAATTTATAAATATTAAAATTTATTTTAAATTGTATTTTTTAATTATATAAAATATTATAGATTATTCTTTTATTATTACTTTATTATTAATATTTTTATATAATAATAAATTATTTTGCATTTTATTTATTAATTTTATTATTTTTTTTTAATATAATAATAATATTATTATATTATATTGATAATTATTTATATTATTATTTATTATTAAAAGTTATAATTTATAATTAAATTTATTTAATTTTTTTAAATTTTTTTATGAAAATTTAAATAATAATAATAATAATTAATATATTTATTTTATTTTTTATAATAATTTAATATTTATTTTTTTATATCTTTAATATTATTTTATTTTTTTGAAAATTATTATTTAATTTTATATTATATGTAATATTTTATGTATATACATATATATATATATATATATATATTTAATATTATTTTTTTATTTTTTTTATTTATAATTATAATATTTATTTAATAAAATATAATTAAAATTTTAAATAATTTATTAATTTTTATTTTTGGTATTTATAATGTATATTCAATTTTTAGGTACTAATGCTGGATCCCCTTCTATAAGAAGAAATGTTAGTAGTATAGCTCTTATTTTAAATGATAATATAAATGAAGTTTGATTATTTGATTGTGGTGAGGGAACACAACATCAAATTTTATATACATCTATAAAATTAAATAGAATTAAGAAAATATTTATTACTCATATGCATGGTGATCATATTTTTGGGTTAGTTGGTTTATTAACTAGTAGATCTATGTATAGTTCTAGTAGTAGTTTAGAAATTTATGGTGTTAAAGGTATAAAAAAATTTATTAACTTATCTTTGAAATTAACTAATTGTTACATTAATTTTCCTTTAAAAATATTTGAAATTAAAGAAGGTAAGTTATTTAATAATGGTAATTATAAAGTAAGTTGTTTTTTATTAAATCATACTTTAGAATGTTATGGTTTTTATATAAAACAATGTAATAAATCTGGGCATTTAAATGTAAAAAAATTAATATCTAAAGGTATATATCCTGGTCCTATATATAAAATATTAAAATTAGGTAAAAAAATTATTTTAAATAATAAAATTATAAATGGTAAAAAGTATTTAGGTAAAAAAAAGATTGGAAAAAAAATAGCTATTTTAGGAGATACATCTCCTTTTAAAAAAAAATGTAATTATTTATATAATTTGGATTTGTTAGTGTATGAATCTACTTTGGATAATAATATGTATAAAGAGGCTAATTCTAGAGGTCATTCTACTAATATACAAGCAGCTATAATTGCTAAAAAATATAATGTAAAAAAATTAATAATTACTCATTTTAGCTCTAGATATTCTTATAAAGATCTTATTATTATGTTAAATAATTGTTGTAAATATTTTTCTAATACAAAAATAGCAAGAGATTTTTTTATTTTTAAAATATAATAAAAATATTTTATTTATAAAAAAATTTAATATTAAACTAAAAATTATATCTTGTAATTTATGTAAGTATAGTAATAATCTACTTATAATAATAATTTTTAATATATTATTTATAATGTTTAAATATCATTTTTTTTTGTTTTTAAATAGTATAATTCAAAAATTACAAAATATTGTATGACCTGATGGAAATGAACTATCTTTTTTATTTTTTCAATTATTTTTTAATCAAAGTGGTATTTTTATTTTTTTTTTTTTAATTTTATTTAATATATTTATATATGGTCTTTTTATAAATATTATTTTTTTTATTATTTTTTTTATTAATAGAGATATTAAGGGTATTATTATTAATGATATTATTTTTTTTATTTTATTTTTTTTATTTTTGATATATATATAAATAAATATTATATGTGTAATTATTACTAATGGAAATTCTATTATTTTATTAATTATATATAGTATATATATTATCTTTAAATAAATTTTATTTAAAAATTTTAATATTTTTTTCATTTTTTTATTTTTATATATATATTTATTTTATAAAATATTAATAATTTATTTTATATTAATGTTTATAATAATTATTTTATATATTTTAAAAAAAAAAAATAGTTATTTTTTGAATTTTAAATTATTATATAGTAAGTTTTAAAAAAATTAATTTTTTATTTAGGTAAAAATATTATGTGTAATATTGGTATATTTTATGGTAGTGATACTGGTAATACTAAAAAAGTTGCTTTTAAAATTAAAAAAAAAATATCTAAATATTTTAATTCAGATATAATAGATATTTCTAAAAGCTCTAAAAATAATTTTTTAAATTATGATATATTTATATTAGGTACTTCTACATGATATTATGGTGAATTACAATATGATTGGAGTATATTTTTAAGTTCATTTAAAAAAATAAATTTTTCTAATAAAATAGTTTCTTTTTTTGGTTGTGGTAACCAAAAAAAATATAATAATTATTTTTGTGATGCAATTTATAAATTATATAATATTGTTCTTAAAAAAAATGCAAAAATAATAGGTTATTGACCGTTAATAGATTATAAATTTAATAAATCTAAAAGCTTATTAAATAAAAAATATTTTATTGGATTAACTATTGATAAAGATAATCAAAATAATTTGACAAATAAAAGAATATGTATTTGAGTAAGTAAATTAATTTTAGATATATATAATAATATATAATAAAATTATTTTTAATATTTTTTATTATATTTTTTTATATGTAATTATATTATTATTTAATAAATTAATTTTTTATAAGTTTAAATATAATATTAAGTATTAAAAATATTAGTATATTTAATAAAAAAATATTATTAAAATTAAATTTGAATATTTTAATTAAAAATAAAATTATTTATTTTATAAACATATAATATTGTAAAAAAAGGTGGTTATTTAATAATATTAATTTATTTAAGAAGACTAATTAAAGATAAGTATAATAAAAATTTTTTATTATTATTAATAATAAAATATTTAAAAAAAAAATTAATATATCTATTAAATTAATTAATGATTATTTAGATATTAATAATTTAAAGTTAAAATATAAAAATGAAATTTTAATGTTAGAAAATATTAGTTTAATATTGGTGAAACTAAAAATTATAGTATTTCATTAAAAAAATTGTTAGATTATGTAATATTTTTTTTATGAATAATTTTGTTGTTATTCATAGAAAATATTTCTCTACATATAGTATTATAAAATATGCTTTAGTATTTTGTATAGGTATTTTATTTTTAAAGGAAATTAAAGTATTATCTAAATTAATTTTAAATTTTTATAGATTATTAATCTATATAGTAGGTGAATTTAAAATTTCCAATAAATTTAATATATTGAATAATTTAGTTAAAAAGTTAGGTATTTTAATTGTTAGAGAAATTATTTCAAATATATTTATATTTATAAATAATGAAGTAGATAAATCTTTATAAACCTTCTTATATTAATAGAGTAAAAATATTACGTGATAAATATAATATTCTTATACTAATTTATTATAGAATAATAAAAGAATTTTTAAAATATTTAATTTTTTATATTAAAAATGTAAATAATATTTTTTATAATGAAAAAATTGTAGATTTTAGAAATAAAACTATTAAATATTTATATAAAATTATTATAAAAACAAAAACTATATTATAAAATAGACCTATAAGTATATTTGAATATTTAAATTATAGTAAAGGAACTGAAATGATAATTAAATCTATATTAAAGAGTAATATTTTTAATATAATTGGAAAATATATATTACATTAGAATTATTTAGAATATTTAATAAAGTTTTATATATATAGTAGAAGAGTTTCATTTTTAGGATTTATATAAGGTAATAAATTACTTGTTATTTTTATTTTAGAAAAAATAAAAATTAATAATAAAATATTTTATAAATAATTATTGAATAATATAATATTATTTTGTATAATTTAAATTAATATATTATTAATTATTTTATAAATATTTATTTAATTTTTTTAAAAAAAAAATTATATTATATTTAAATATAGTATAAAAATATTTAATAGTAAATTATTATTATAAATAAAAATATTTTTATATAAATAATATAATAAATTAAAACTTATAACTAATTTATTTATTTTTTATAGTTTAATAAAAATATTATTTTTTATTACCTGTTATATTTATATTATTAACTAATATTGAACCTGTTCTTATTTTAGAATTATTATTTATATCATTACTTATATTTTTTATTTTTTTATATAAATTTATTAAATTACCTGATATTGTAGCTTCATTTATATAGTATTTAATTTTTCCATTTTTTACTAAATACCCAGATATTCCTTTTGAATATAATCCTGTGTTTATATTTATTCCTTCTCCTAAAAATTTATCTATAATAATTCCATTATTCATTAATTTTATTAATTTTTTAAAAGATATATTATTTTTTTTATTTTTAATTATCCAATTATGGATTCCTCCAGAATTAAATGTATTTTTTTTTTTTAATTTTTTTGAATAATATGAATTTAATATTCATGTTTTTAATATACCATTTTTTATTATATAATATTTTTTTGTATTTAATCCTTCATTATCAAATGGTTTTGAACCTATACCTTTATATAAATAAGGATTTTCTATAATATTTATTCATTTAGGAAATATTTTTTTATTTAATTTCTTATATAAACAAGATATTTTATTATATATGTTTTTTCCTTTTATAAAATAATATAAGTATTCTAATATTTCACTACTTATTTCATTATTAAATATTACAGAATATTTATTAGTTTTTATATTTTTTTGTTTTATTTTTATAATTATATTTTTAGTTATTTTTTTACTTAAATATTTATAATTATTTAATATATCTTTTAATTTATGTCTATATAAATATATAGAATCAGATTCAACTATATTTTTATATTTTATTATAATATTATGTATTATTAAATAATAATTACATCTATAAATTTTTATTTTTTTGTAATCATTATATATAATATATATATATTTATATTTATTAAATATAGTATTATCGACTATAATATTTTTGTTTAAATTTATTGAATTTTTTTCTATATTTTTTAATATATTAATTATTTTTTTTTTATTAATATTATCTTTAAAATATATTCCTAAATTTTTTTTTTGTTTTTTAATAAATATATTTTTATTAGGTAAATTATTATTTTTATCTATTGATATATAATTAATTGTATTATTAATATAATTAATACATTTTTTTATATTTTTTTTATTTAAATTATTTAAAATAATATTACATTTTTTTTTTTTTAAATATGAAATTATATTTAATGTTATATTTTTTTTAAAATTTATATTTTCTATATTTTTATTTTTTATTTTTATGTCTATTTCTTTTTTAATTTTTAATTTAATTTCTATTTTTGTATTTGTTTTTTTTTTAATTATTTTAAATATTTTTTTTATATTTTTTGCATATTTATATATAATATTATTATTATTCATAATTTATTTTTTTATTTTGTTTTTTTAAATATATTATATGTATATAATATATAGTATATTTTAATTATTTATTAATCAAATATTATATAGAAATAAATATGTCAATAAAAAGTAATATTCCTTCGGGAAAAAATATTCCAAATGATATTTATGTTATTATAGAAATTCCTTTAAAAACATATTATGTAAAATATGAAAGAAATAAAAAATATAATTCTATTTGGGTAGATAGATTTATTAAAATTCCTATATTTTATCCATTTAATTATGGTTATATTAATAATTCTTTATCAAAAGATGGAGATTATTTAGATGTATTAGTAATATGTGAACATAAATTATATATAAATTCAGTTATACATTGTCGTCCTATAGGAGTATTAAAATTATTAGATGAATCTGGAGAAGATAATAAAATATTAGCAATACCTAATTATAATATTACAGATGAATATGATTCTATACAAGATATATGTGATATTTCAAAAAATTTGTTAAATAATATATGATATTTTTTTGAACATTATAAAGATTTAGATAAAAATAGATGAATAAAAATTGATAATTGATATGATGTTAGTGAAGCAAAAAATATTATTTTAAATTCAATAAATTTATATAAAAAAAATAAATAAATATTATATTTTTCTTATAAGAATTAATTTTCTTATAAGAAAATTTTATTTTTATTACCTGATAATTTTAATATTAATAAATATAAGTTAATAAAATCTAAATATAAGATTAATGCCCCTAATATTGAATATTTTTTTATTTTTTCGTTATCATTATTATTTATTATATTTTTTTTTATTTCTTTTAGTTTTTGTATATCTCATATTATTAATATAATAAATGATAATATACTTATATATGAATTTATAAAAATAATTAAAGAACTTTTTAATAATATATTTATTATAGTACTTATAATACTACTTATTATTAACATTAATGAAATATTTCCTATTTTTGTTATATCATTTTTTATTATATATTCTATATAATTTGTAATAAAAAATATAATATTACATATTAAGAATGATATTATTATTGAAGAATAATTATATATTAAAAATATATTTGAAATAGATATTCCTGTTAATATTGAATATAATATATATATTAATATAATAGTATTTATATTAATTTTATTTATTAAGTTAGAAATAAAAAAAATATTTAATAATTGAATTACTAATATAGTAAATAAAAATAATTTATTAAAAAAAAATATTTCTAAAAAAAAAGGTATTTTAATTATATATAATGATATAAATAATGTTATTAGTAAACCTAATAATATTCAATTATATATTTTATTAATATATTTATTAATATTGTAATATAAATATTTTTTCATAATAATATTTTTCCTTAGTTTAAAAAATATATAATTAATTTATTTTTAATTAAATATAATTTTTTATTTTTTATAATATTTTATTTAATTAGTGCGTTAAATTTTTTTTTTAATTTTTTTTTACATATATTTATAATATTATTTATTTCTTTTGTTTTTAATGTTTTTTTATTATCTTGTATATTTAATCTTAAAGTTATATTTTTTTTTTTATTATTTTGTAAATTATTATTATATATTTTAATAATATTAATTTTTTTAATTAATTTTCTATTTATTAATAAACATGATTTAATTATACTATCTATAGGTATTTTTTTATTTATAATTAGTGTTATATCTCTTTTATTATTTTGAAATTTTGGTATTTTTTTAATATTTATATTTTTTTTAAATAATATATTTTCAATATTTATTTCAAATAAATATACTGGATATTTTAAAGAATATTTATATTGAATTTTTTTATTTAACATACCTATATATCCTATTTTTTTTTTTTTGAAAAATATATTTGCATTTTGATATTTATCTAATATTTTATTATTGGATTTTTTTATACTTAAATATTTTTCTTTTTTTCTTTTTTTAAATATATATATTAAATCTCCTTTAATATCATAGAAATCAAAATGATTATTATTTATATATCATTTATTTTTATTTTTATATCCATATATTATTAAAGATAATTTTTTATATTCTTTTATTTTATTATTATTTTTAAATTTAAAACATGTTCCTAGTTCAAAAATTTTTATACTTTCTTGTTGTTTTTTAATATTAAAATATATATTATCTATTATGTTTGGTATTAATGAAGTTCTTAATAATTCCATATCTTTAGATAAAGGATTGTGTATTTTAATATTTTTATATTTTTTAAAAAATAAATATTCTTTATATTTACTTATAAATTGGAAGTTTATTACTTCTTTATAACCTATATTTATTATTATATTTTTTATATTATTTATTTTTTCTGGTATATTTTTTTTTTTATTGATTGTTATATTTGTTTTAAAATTTTTAATTGGAATTTTATTATATCCATATATTTTTAATATTTCAGATATTATATCTTCTATTATTATAATATTTTTTTTTCATTTTGGTATTTTTATATAAAAGTATTTTTTTTTTTTTTTAATTATTTTATAATTTATTAATTTAATAATATTTAGTATTTTTTTTTTTTTAATGTAAAAACCTGTTTTTTTTTTTATATATTTATATTTAATTAGTATAATTTTATTTTTTTTTTTAATTTTTTTATTATTATATATTATATGAGTTTTATTAATATTTCCTTTATATATTTTTTTTATTATTTCTGCCGTTTTTTGTAAAAATATATTTTGTATATTACTGAAATTATTACTTATATATTTATTGTTTTTTTTATTAAAATTATTATTTTTTATAATATATTTATATTCATATAATGGTGCTACTAAAATTAAATTTTTAGTTTTTTTTGTTATATGATATTTTTTTATATTTTTATTTATAAAAAAATTTTCTTTTATATTTATAATTTTATTATTAATTTTATTATATTTAATTATTTTATTTAAATCTAAATATATAATTTTTTGACCAGATTGTATTAAAATATAATTTATTATATCTTTTATATTATTATTAATTTTTATATTTAATAGATTTAATTTATTTAAATATTTTATTTTTATTTTTTTACTTATATTTTTAATATTATTTATAATTATATATTTATAATTAATTATATTTTTATTTAAATTTTCATTTTTTATTATTATATTTGATTTATATATTTTTTGTTTTTTTGTTTTTTTAATATAAATATTTTTTTTAATTAATATTGATATTTCTTTACATATTGAGTATATATTATTACAATATAATTTATTATAAGGTATATTAATTTCTAATAAATTTATTTTATTAAAATATTCAATATTTTTTTTTAGTATATATTTTTTTTTATATAATATAAAAATATATTTTTTATTATATTCCTTTTTTTTAAAATTAAAGTAATTATTTTTAATATCATTTTTATTAATTAAAATATATTTATTTTTTATATTTTCTTTAGTATATTTTAAATATTTTTTGTATATTTTATTTTTATATTTTATTTTTATATATATTCATTTAAGTGAATATATTTTATATGATATAATTTTTTTTATTATATAATTTTTATTTTTATTTATATTAATATAATTTGTTTCAAAACCATTATTATTTAATAAATTGATTATGTTTTTAATATTTAAATTATTTTTTATATATTCTTTAATTCATTCTTTATAAAATTTCATTTTTATACCAAAAAAAATTAAAATTGTTTTAATAATTTAATATTATTTTCATATAATAATTTTATATTTTTTATATTATATTTTATCATTATTAATCTTTCTATTCCCAAACCAAAAGCTATTCCTGAATATATTTTTGGATTAATATTTAAATTATTTAATATTTTTGGATGTATTAAACCACATCCTAATATTTCTAATCATTTATTATTTTTATTTTTTATAAATACTTCTGCTGAAGGTTCTGTAAAAGGAAAATATGATGGTAAAAATTTAATTTTTATTTTTTTTTCAAAAAAATATATTAAAAATTTTATAATTATGTATTTTAAATTAGAAAAATTTATATTTTTATCTATTAAAAATAAATCTAATTGATGAAAAACAGGTGTATGAGTTTTATCATAATCTTTTCTAAAAACACATCCTGATGTAATTACTTTTATAGGAGGTTTATTTTTTTTCATATATTTTACTTGTAAACATGATGTTTGAGTACGTAATAAAATATTTTTATTAATTCAAAATGTATCTTTTTTAGATCTTGAAGGATGATATTTATTTATATTTAATAAATCAAAATTATAATATTTATTTTCTATTTCATTACCTACTATATTTAGAAATCCTAATTCTTGAAAAAATTTTTCGATTTTATTTAAAGTTATAGTAATAATATGTTTATTTCCTATAATAGGTTCTCTTCCTGGTAGAGAAATATCTATATATTCTTTGTTTTTTATAATATTTTTATTTAATATATATTTTTTTTTTGAATATATTTTATTTTTTATATATTTTTTAATTTTATTAATTATTTTACCAAATTTAGGTTTTTTGTTTTTTGGTATTTTTTTTATATATTTTATTAATATATTTATATATCCTTTTTTACCTAAATATTTTATACGTATTTTTTCTATAGATTTAATATTATTTTTATTTTTAATATCTTTATTAAATTTATTTATATATTTATTAAAATTTAACATTTATTTAATTTAAAATAAATTATTTATTATTTTTTAATTAATGATATTATTTTATTAAAACTTTTATCATTTTTATTTATTATTTCAAATAGTATTTTTCTATTTATATTTAAAATTTTTTTTATTTTATTTATGAATTTACTATATGTTAATCCATATTTTCTTACTTTAGCATTTATTTGTAAAATTCATATTTTTCTAAAATATCTTTTTTTTTGTTTTCTATCTCTATATGAATATTGTCCTGATTTTATTATTGCTTGTTTTGCTGATTTATAAGTTTTTGATCTACAAGAATAGTATCCTTTAGCTTGTTTAATTATTTTTTTATGTTTTTTATGAGCAGTTACTCCTTTCTTTACTCTAACCATAATTTTTACCTATTAATTTTATTATTATAAATAAGGATTTATTTTTTTTATTTTTTTACTAATTGATTTGTTTACTATTTTTTTAATTTTTAGTTTTCTTTTTCTTTTTTTATTTTTTTTTGTTAAAATATGACGAAGATTACAACATTTAAATTTTAATTTTCCTGAAGAAGTTTTTTTAATTCTTTTTTTAATTGATTTAATAGTTTTTATTTTTGGCATATTATTTTTTTTTAGATATTAATATCATTGAAATTTGTCTATTTTTTATCGTTTCTTTTATAAAGTTAATTTTATTATTATTTTCTTTTATATTTTTTTTAATATTATTTAACATATTAATTGCTAAACTTTTATGTATTATTTCTCTACCTCTTAACATAATTGATATTTTTATTTTATAATTTTTGTTTATAAATTTTATTATATTTTTTATTTTTGTATTATAATCATTTTTATCTGTATTAAATCTAAATTTTATTTCTTTTATTTGTATTTTTTTATTATTTTTATGTTTTTTAATATGTTTATTTTTTTTATATATATATTTTCCATAATTGAATATTTTACATATTGGTGGATTAAAATTTGGATTTATTTCTACTAAATCTAAATTTAAATTTTTAGCTATTTTTAATGCTTCTTCTGTTAAAATTATATTTTTATTATTATTTTTATTATTATTATTATTATTTATTAATTTTATTTTGTAACTTTTAATTTCATTATTAATTCTGTGTTTTTTAAAATATATATTCTTTTTATAAATGTTAATAATATTATCCTTATTTAAATTTTTTTATTTTATAATTAATTTTTTTAATAAATTTTTTTAATGATATTTTATATATATTATTATTTTTATAAGATCTTACACTTATTTTTTTAAATAATTTTTCTTCATTACCACATATTATTATATAAGGTATTTTTTGTAAAATATATTTTCTTATTTTAAAGTTTATTTTTTTATTTTTAAAATCTCCTATAGAATTAATATTATTTTTAATTAATTTATTTAATACATATTTTGAATATTTTATATATTTTAATGAAATATTTATTACTACTATTTTAATAGGTGCTAATCATAAAGGAAATTTTCCATTATATTGTTCTATAATAATACCTATAAATCTTTCTAATGAACCTAATATTGCTCTATGTATAATTATAGGATTTTTTTTTTTATTATTTTTATTTAAATATATGATATTTAGTTTTTTAGGTAAAAAATAATCTATTTGTATAGTTCCACATTGTCATTTTCTATTTAAATAATCTTTTAAGATAAATTCTATTTTTGGTCCATAAAAAGCTCCTTCCTTTTTTTTAATTTTAAATTTTATATGTTTTTTTTTTAATAATTTAATAATTTTATTTTCTATTATATTTCATATTTTTTTATCTCCTAAATATTTTTTTGGTCTTGTTGATAAAAATATATTTATATTTTTAAATTTAAATATTTTATATATTTCATAAATCATTTTAATACATTTTAATATTTCTATATCAATTTTTTTGGGGATACAAAATATATGAGCATCATCTTGAATAAATGATTTTGTTCTCATTAATCCATGTAAAGATCCAGAATTTTCATTTCTATGACATATTCCAAATTCTGATATTCTAATAGGTAAATCTTTATAAGATTTTATTCCTTGTTTGTATATTTCTATATGTCCTAAGCAATTCATAGGTTTTATACATAATATTTTATTTTTATATTTTGTATAAAAAATATATTCTTTATAATTTTTTCAATGACCGCTTTTAATTCATATATTTTTATCAATTAAAAATGTAGTACTTACTTCTTGGTATTTATATTTTCTTAATTTTTCTCTTATTATTTTTTTAATATTTTCTATAAGTATAAGTCCATTATTGTGTCAAAATACCATTCCTGGAGATATATTACTAATATGATATAAATTTAAATTTTTATTTAATATTCTATGATCTCTTTTTTTTAACATATTTATATTATTTATTTTAAATAAAATTATAATTAAATTTTATTTATATTTTTAATTTAATTAAATATTTTATATAATAATTATATATTAATTATTATATAATATAGTAGGATTTTGTGTGTATAAAAAGTCATTTAATTTTTTGTTTATTTTTTATAATATTTTTTTTAAAAGTTTTAAGTTTTTTTAATATTTATTTAAATGTATTATATATTATACCTATTTCTTTTATATCATGTATATTACCTGATATAGATCATCCTAAATCTTTTTTAGGAAATAATTTAAAATTTGTATCTATTAAAATATTTAATTTTTTTGGACATAGAACTATTACTCATAGTTTATTTGGTTTAATTATATTTTATTTATTTATTATATATATAAATTTTTTTTTATTAAATTTTAATTTTAATATAATTTTTATTATATTTTTAAGTTATTTTAGTCATATTTTATGTGATATGTTTACATATAAAGGTATATTTTTTTTATGACCATTAAAATTTAAATTTAGAATTCCTATTTTTTATTCTTTTTTAAATAAAAAGAATGAATATTATTTTTGTGTTTTATTATTATTATTATCTATAATTACATATAAATTTATTTATATTAAAAATATATTAATTATTTATTTAAATATATGTTTACATTATATCAATCTAATAGTTTAGATATTTTAAAAAGAAATATATTATGTATTATAAAAAGAAATAAAATAAATAATATTTTTACTTCAAATATATTTATATTAGTTTCTAATAAAAATATATCTTTAAATTTGAAAATTTTTTTATCTAAAAAAATAGGCATATGTGCGAATTTTAAATTTTTATTAGTTGGAAAATTTATATGAAAATTTTGTAAAAATATTATACCTGATTTATCAAAAAATTATTATTTTAATAAATATAATTTAATTTGAGTAATATTTAATATATTACCTAAAGTTATTGATTTAAAAGAATTTTGTTTTATTAAAAAATATTTAAAAAATGATTATAATTATGAAAAATTATTTAATTTATCTATAAAAATTTCTAATATATATGATGAATATTTAATGTATAGAATAGATTGATTATATGAATGAAAAAATTATAGATATATAAAAAATATAAATAATTCTATACATCAAAAATGGCAGTCTATATTATGAAGAAAAATAATAAAATATTTTATTTATAATTTTTCCTATAAATGAAATAAATCAGATCTTTATATAAAAATTTTAAAAATATTAAATAATAAAAAATTTGTTTTTCCTAAAAATATTATTAATTATATTTGTATATATAATATATCATTTATCCCTCCTGTTTATTTAAATATTTTATATTCAATATCCAAATATAAAAATATTTATTATTTTTTATTTAATCCATCATATAAATTTTGATATGAAAAGATTTATTTTGATATAAAAAAAAATATACTTTTAAAAAATAATAAAAAAAATAATTTTATTTATAAATTTTATAATAATAAGGATAATTATAATTCTTTATTATTAAATTATGGAAAAAGTTTATCTGAAATTTTATTATTATTATTACAATTTAATATTAAAGAAATAAATTATTTTATAAATTTTAATAATTTTAATAATGATAATTTAAGTATTATTAAAAATAATATATTAAATTTTAAAGATATTATTATAAATAAAAAAAATAAAAGTAATTCTATAATAATTAATAAATCTTATGGTTATTTAGAAGAAGTTAAAAAATTAAAAAATTTTTTATTAGATTTAATTATTAATAAATATTTTAATATAAGTGATATAGTAGTTAATGTTACTGATATTAATATATATTATCCTTATATTAATTCTATATTTTCTGATTTTGAATGTAAAAAATATTTACCATATAAAATTTTAGAATATAATAATATTTATGAAAATGAGTTATTAAATATATTTTTAAATTTATTAAATATATCTAATTTAGAATTTAATTTTAATGAATTATTATCTTTTTTAAAAAAAAAAATAGTGTTTAAAAGATTTAATATAAATTATGAAGAATTAAAAGTAATAATATATATTATTAAAAATATAGGTTTAAATATAGATTTGAAAGAAAATATTTTTTATAAAAAATTTAATTATTTAACATGAATAAATGGTTTAAGGAGAATGTTATTAGGTTTTTGTATAAACAATGAATATTGTATTTGAAATAATATTATTCCTTATACATTTTCATCAAATAATTTTTATTATAATTTAATTGAAAAAATATGTGATTTTATTTATAAAGTATTATTTTGAAAAGATATTTTAAATAAGAAATATTTATTTAATAATTGAATTTTTATTTGTATAAAATTTATAAATGTTTTTTTTTATAAAAAATATGTAAATAAAAGTATATTTTTAAGTAAAAAAAATTTTTTAAATATTTTAGAAAGTTATAATATATGTAAATTTAATAAAAATATAGATATTAATATTTTTAAAAAAATATTGATTAATTTTTTTAAGTATAAAAATAAAAAAAAAATATATTCAATAAATCATATAAATTTTTGTTCATTTATTTATTCTGAATCTTTATTTTTTAAAGTTATTTGTTTAATAGGTATGAATGAAAATGTATATCCTAAAAATAAAATATATTGTGATTTTAATTTAATTAATTCTAATTATAGATTAGGTGATCGTAATAAAATAAATTATGATAAATATTTATTTTTACAAAAAATTTTATTTTGTAATAAGTTATATATAAGTTATATTAATTTTTGTTTTTTAAAAAATAATTTTTGTTTTCCTTCTATATTATTAATATTTTTTAAAAATTATATAGATATATTTATAAATAAAATTAATTTTTATAAATCAAATAAAAAAAAATATATATATATTAAAAAAAATATTATTAAGAATAAATATAATTTAAGTAATTTTAATTATGTAAGTAAAAATGATTACTATAATATATATAAGAATGTATATATTATTAATTTAGTAGAATTACATAATTTTTGATTAAATCCTATTAAATATTTTTTATGTTTTTTTTATAAAATAAATTATTTTATTTCCGATATTTATATTAATAAAAATGAATTTTTTAATTTAGATATAAAAAGAATTTATTTAATTAGATATAAAATTGTAGATATTTTAATAAAATATGGGTATAATAAAAATATTTTTTTATATTTACAAAATTTAAATTTTTTACCTATAAATTTTTTTGGTAATATATTATGAGAAAAAGAAGAAAATAATATTTTATTTTTAGTTAATCATATAAAAAAATATTATTTTAAAATAAATAAAATTAATATTAATATTAAATTTAATAATTTTTATATTAAGGGTGATATATATAGATATGATAGATTTGGTTTATTTAAATGATTACCTAAAAATTTAAGTTTAATAGATGCTTTATTATTTTGAATAGATCATTTAATATATTGTTATATTGGAGGTAATAATTATAGTTATTTATATGGATATAATGGTATATGATTATTTAAACCTATAAATAAAAAGGAATCTATAAATTATATTAATAAATATGTAAATGCATATTTAAATTCTTATAATTACCCATTATTTTTTTTACCTAAATCTTCTAATATATGAATTTTTTCTTCTTATAATATTAATAATAAGAAATTATTGAGTAAATTTAATTTAATTAAAGCTAAAAAAAAATTATTTGATAGTTTATATGGAAATTTTTTTGTAAAAGGAGAAATAAATGATATATATGTATCTTATGTAATTAAAAAATATTATAATTTTTTGAATATTAAATTTATAATTTCTGAAATAGAAAAATGATTATTACCTGTTTTTAATAATTTATTAATTAATTATAAAAAATATTAATAATTTTATGATAGATAATTTAGATTTTTTAAATATATATTTAGGAAAATCCAATTTAATAGAAGCTTCTGCTGGTACGGGAAAAACAAATATTTTATCATTATTATATTTACGTTTTTTATTAAATATAAATATAGAAAATAATTTTTTAAATTTATCTATAAATAATATATTAGTTGTTACTTTTACTGATTTAGCTTGTTTGGAAATAAAAAGAAGAATTTTAAATAATATAAGAAAATTACGTATTTGTTTTATAAAAAATATTTTTTTTAATGATTATATAAAAAATATATTTTTATATATTAAGAATATTCCTAATATATTAGATATATTAATATATTATGAAAATAATATTGATATATCTTCTATATATACTATACATAGTTTTTGTAAAAAAATATTATTTTCTTATTTTTTAAATTCAAATATAAATAATTCATTAAAAATTTTAGATTATGAATATAATTTTTTTTATAAAATAATAATTCTTTTTTGACGTAAATATTTTTATAATTTATCTTATAATGTAAGTAAAATAGTTTTTTTTTATTGATCTACTCCAGATAAATTATATAATTTTATATTTCCTATTTTAAATTTTGTAGATTTTAAATTTACTAATATAATTAAATATAATTCTATAGAAGATTGTTATAATAAAATTATTATTTTTATTAATAATTTTAAAAAATTATGAATTAAAAATTATAAAGAAATTTATGATTTTTTTATTAATTTAAAAAATTTTTATAATATATATAATAAAAAGAAAATTAATATTTGATTTTATTATATAAATTTATGATGTAATAGTAAAACTATTAATTTTTATATTCCTTATTATTTAAAAAAATTTAAATATAAATATATTATAAAATATAAATTTTATTTTAATTTAAATATTAAAAATATTTTTTTATATATAGAAAAATTATATATTAAAGTTAATAATTTATATAATTTTATAATATTTAAATGTTTAAAATATATTAAAAAAAATGTAATTAAATATAAAAAAATAAATAATTTTATTAGTTTTGATGATTTAATAAATAAAGTTAATTATATATTAAATGATAATAATAATTTATTTATTAATATTATTAGAAATAATTTTCCTATATCTTTAATTGATGAATTTCAAGATACAGATTTTTTACAATATGATATTTTTAATAAAATATATATAAAAAATAATTTATTAAATAATACTAAAATAATATTTATAGGTGATCCTAAACAATCGATATATACATTTAGAGGAGCTAATATATTTAATTATATTAAATCTAAAAATAATATAGATTTTTTATATATTTTAAATATAAATTGAAGATCTTCTTTTTTTTTAATAAAAAGTATAAATTTTTTATTTAGTAAAATTAATAATCCATTTATTTTTAAAGATACTAATTATTTAGTATCTTTACCTTCTTATAAAAATAAAAAGTTAATTATTAAAAGTAATAATAAAATATTTAATAGTTTTAATTTTTTTATATTAAACAATTTAAATAGTTTAAATTATAAAAATAAAATAGCTAAATTTTGTTCAATTAAAATATATAAGATTTTAAATTCTAATAGTACTTATTTATATAAAAATAATAATACTAAAAGAAAAATAATTCCTTCTGATATTTGTATATTAGTTCATAAAAATTATGAAATAAAAATTTTTTTTGATATTTTAAAAAAATTTTTTTTACCTATTAATTGTATATTAAATAAAAGTAATGTTTTTAATTCTTTAGAAGCTAAAGAAATTTTTTTTTTATTAAAGGCTATAATTTTTCCTAATTGTAAATTAAATATACGTAATGCTTTATCTACTAATTTATTTAATTATAATTTAGATAGTATTAATAAATTTATTAATAATAATATTTTATATATTAAAATTATTGATGATTTTTATTTTTATAATAATTTATGAAATAAATATGGTATATATTATTTATTAAATTTTTTTTTAAAGAATAAAATAAATAATAATTTTTTAAATTATAAAAATAAACAATATAATATAAATATATTACATATAGGTGAAATTTTACAAAAAAAATTTTATTTAATTAATGATAAATTATTATTATTAAATTGATTAAATGAAAAAATTAATATTATATCTAATAATAATAAAGAATATTATTTACGTTCATTTTCTTATGAAAATGATGGAATTAAAATATCTACTATTCATAAATCTAAAGGATTACAATATAATATAGTTTGAATACCTTTTTTATTTTATTTAAGTAAATATAATAATTTTAATATTTATCATAATCGTAAAAATTGTAGAACTAATATAGATTTTTTAAATTTTAATAAATATAATAATTTAATGAATGAAGAATTAATTTCAGAAGAAATGCGTTTGCTATATGTATCCGTTACTAGATCTATATATATATGTAATATTATTTTATATGAAATATTTAATAGTAATTTAAAATTTTATTCTACTTCTATAGGTAGAATTATAGGTAATAATAAAAAATTTAATTTTTCTGAAATTAATAAAAAAATTTTTACTTTTAAAAAATGTAAATATATTAATTTTAATTTTGTAAATATTATTAATTATATTAAAAAAAATAATTTTCATATTATTAAATATTTTTTATGTAAAAAAGATAAAGAATATAAAAATATTTTAAATATTAAAAACATAATTAATTATTCAAAAATTATTTTATTAAATAAAAAAAAGAAATTATTAAATAATAATTTTAATAATAATCTAAATAATAGTATTTTTTTTTTAAATTTACCTAAAGGAAAAAAAATAGGTTTATTTTTTCATAAAGTTTTAGAAAAAATTAATTTTAATATTAATATGGATAATAATTTTATATTAAAATATATGTATAATTTTGATATTAAAAAAAAATATTTTTTTAATATTAAAAAAATATTATTAAATTTATTAAATGTAATTTTATATCCATTAAATATAAATTTAAAAAATATTAAATATAATAATATATTAAAAGAATTTGATTTTTTTTTAAATATAAAAAAAATAAATTTTTTAAAATATAATAATATTATTAAAAAATATGATAAAATTTCATATTTATGTGATGATTTAAATATAAAAAATTCTATTAAAGGTTATTTAAACGGTATTATAGATTTAATTTTTTTTTATAAAAATAAATATTATATTATTGATTATAAATCTAATTGATTTGGTAATAATATTTTATATTATAATAAAAATAATATTATAAATAATATAATTTTTAGAAGATATGATATTCAATATCAAATTTATTCTATTGCTTTACATAATTATTTAAATTTAAATATTAAAAATTATAATTATTCTATTAATTTTGGAGGTATATATTATATTTTTTTAAGAGGTTTATTTATTGAAAGTAATTATAGATCTTATAATGGAATTTTATATATTAAACCTAATAAAAAATTAATTTTAAAATTAAATAGTTTATTTAAAAATGGAAATTAATTATGTATTTTAATGAAATAGAAAATTTTTTATGATCATGTTATAAAAGAAAAGAAGCTAATTTATTAGATATATATTTTTCTAAATTTTATTTTAAAAAAAATAATTTTGATTATTCTATAATTATGTTATTTAGTTTTTTAATTAGTTTATCTAGTAGATTAGGTCATATATGTCTTCCAATTTTTAAGATTTTAAGTAAAGATATATTTACTAAATATATATATAATTTTTTAATATATTTTTTTAATAAATATATAAATATATATGATAGTATAAATATTTTATTTAAATATAATTTTATAAGTTTTTTTTATAAAAATAATATAACTCCTTTTATATTATATAAAAATTATATTTATTTATATAAATTTTGAATTTATGAAAATTATATAGTTAAATTTTTTAAAAAAAATTTAATTAAAAATAATATTATAAAAAATAAAAGAATTTTTTATATATTTAAATATTTTAAAAAATTTAAATTTAATATATATGAAAAAATTTGTATTTTAAATGTTTTTTTTAATAAAGTATCATTTATATCTGGTTCACCGGGTACTGGAAAAACTACTATTATTATCAAATTAATTTATATTTTATATAAATTATATAAAATAAAAGATAAAAACTTTATTAAAATAGTTTCTTTTACTGGAAAATCTTGTTCTAATTTAACTAATATTTTAAAAAAAAATTATAAGATACTTAATATTAAGAAAAAATATTATATTAATTTGCCAAATAAAGTAATAACAATACATAAATTATTAAATTGTAATTTAAATTTTAATAAAATAAATATTAAAAAAAATGATAATGATTTAGAATTTAGTATTTTAATAGTAGATGAATTTTCTATGATTGATGTTTTTACATTATATAATATTTTTTTATTATTAAATAAAAATTTTTTAAAAATAATATTTTTAGGTGATAGTAATCAGATAGGTCCTATAGAATCTTGTTCATTATTAAATGAAATATGTAATTATAATTTTTCTTTTTTTAAAAAAAAAAAAAATATATTAAAATTTTTATTTAAATATAAATTTAATTTTAATAAATTTTTTATAAATATTAATAAATTAAATAATAATATATCTTTTTTATTAAAAAATTATCGTTTTAAAAAAAATAAATATTTTAATATATTTTCTAATTTTATAAATTGTGGTAATTATAATGAAATTGATAAATTTATTATTAATAATAATTTTAATTGTAATATAAATTTTTATGATTCAGATAAATTTAATTATAATTTTTTAATTAATTTTTGTTTAAAAAAGTATAAAAATTATATTAATTATTTAAATAGTAATAATATGAAATATAATAAATTATTGTATTTTTTTAATAAATTTCAAATTATTTCTATAGTTAAAAATTCGAAATTAGGTGTTAATTATTTAAATAAATATATAAATAATTTATTTTTAAATAGATATGTGAAAGAATATATAGTTAAAAAAAATAAAATTTATTATATTGGTCAACCTATTATTATTACTAAAAATAATGATGATTTAAATATATTTAATGGAGATATAGGTTTTATTATTTATGTAAATAATATTATAAAAATTTTCTTTTCTAACTTTAATAATGATTGTAAAATTATTTATTTTAATAATTTTATTAATTGAGAATTAACTTGAGTAATTACTGTGCATAAATCTCAGGGATCAGAATTTGATCATATTTTATTAATTATACCTAATTATTTTTCTTCTATATTAAATAGAGAAATATTATATACTGCTATTACTAGAGCTAAAAAAAAAATTACTATTTATTCTAATAAAAATATATTTTTAGATAGTATAAAAAAAAAAAATAAGAAATATAATAATATTATTAATAAATTAAATTCTTTTTAAAATTATATATTAGTATATATATAATATATTTTTATTTAAAATTATTAATAATAATATTTTTAAATTAATTCAATCTATATTAATATTTTTTTTAATATTTATTTCATTTTTTTTTATTAAATTTAATATTTTTTTAATTTCAAAATTATTATATTTATATAAATTTTTTATAAAATATTTAAATAATATATTTAGTAATATTATTTTAATATAATTTTCATTTTTAATTTTATCTATTATATGTAATATTTTTTCTACTTTTTTTTTATAAATTAATAAAATTATTTTTTTAATATAATTATAATTATTATATTTATAATAAAATATATCATTTTTATAATTAATATTATTTTTATTACATATTATTATTAGTATATTTTTTTTTTTTAAATATATTTTATCTATATTATTAAAATCGTAATTTATTATTATATATATATTATTATTTTTATTTATTTTTTTTAATATACTATCATATAAATAACTATTTATTTTGTTTATTTTTTCTATTATATTTATAATTAATAATTTTTTTTTTGAAAATAAATTTTTATTTATTAAAATATTTTTTAATTCTTTTCATTTATATCTATTATCTATTATAATATTTATTATATTATTTTTTTTTATATATGATAATATTTTTTTTTTTATATATATTTTACAATTTTGTTTGTTTATATAATCATTTCCTATTATAAAAAAAATATTATATTTTTTATTTATATTTATATTTTTTAGTTTATAAAAATATATTTTTTTCATATATTATTTTGTTACAAAATTTATAACTTTATTTTTTATATATATTATATTTTTAATATTTTTTTTTTTTAAAAAAATATTTAATTTATTATTATTTTTTATTTTTTTTATAATTTTATTTTTATTATATTTATTTTTAATAATTATTATTTTTTTAGTTTTACCATTTATTTGTAAAGCTATATTAATATTATAATTAATGTTTTTTTTTTTATTTTTTATTTTAGGTCATTTATATTTTTCTATATTTTTTTTATTTCCCATTATTTTTCATAAATAGAATGTAATATGAGGTGAAAAAGGATATAATATTATTATCATAATATTTATATATTTTTTAATTAATTTATAATGTTTTTTATTTTTTATTTTTTTTTTTTTAATTATTTTAAAAAAAATCATTATTTTAGATATAATTGTATTAAAATTAGTTTTTTTTTCTAAAATATAAGTTATTTCTTTTATTATTTTATTTAAAAAATATTTTATTTTAGTATATTTTTCTATATTTATTTTTTTTTTATTATTATATTTAATATTTTTTTTAAAATTAAATATAAAAATTCATAATTTATTTAAAAATCTATAACATCCTTTAATATTATTTTCATTTCAGTATAAATTTTCTTCTATTGGTGCACAAAATATTATAAATAATCTTAATGTATCTGCTCCATATTTATTTATTATATTTATAGGATTTACTCCATTATTTTTTGATTTTGACATTTTACTTACACCATAATAAGTTAATTTTATATTTTTATTTTTTGAATAAAATTTAATTTTATTATTAATTAATATTTTATTAACATTATTAGGTGATATTCATATTTTTTTATTTTTATTATTAGTATAATAATATGTATCTGATAAAACTATTCCTTGGCATATTAATCTTTTTACAGGTTCTTTATATTTTAATAATTTAATATTTTTAAAAAATTTATTTATAAATCTAAAATAAATTAAATGCATTGTTGCATGTTCTATTCCACCTATATATGTATCTATAGGTAATCAATAATTAGCTTTTTTAATATTAAATATATTTTTTTTATATTTAGGAGATGTATATCTAGTATAATATCAAGATGATTCCATAAATGTATCTAATGTATCTGTTTCTCTTTTAAAAATTTTATTTTTAATTTTTATATATTTTCATTTTTTATTTTTTTTTAAAAAATTTATAGAAAAATCATTATTTTTTATTTTTGGTAATTTAATAGGTAAATTTTTTATTTTTACTGTTTTATATTTTTTATTTATATTTTTTATTATTGGTATTGGTACTCCTCAATATCTTTGTCTAGATATAACTCAATCTTTTAATTTAAATATTATTTTTTTTTTTATTATTTTTTTTTTAATTAAGTATTTTTTTATATTATTTATATTTATTTTATTAATTTTATTAATTTTAAATTTATATTTTTTAATAAAAATATTATATTTTTTATTTTTATTATTAGGATATATTAAAATAGAATTTGTATTATATATTTCTTCTGTAAAATTTACTATTCATATAGGTATTTTATTATTATTGATTGGATTTATTGCATATAATTTAGTATTAAAACCTATACATTTATTAATATTTTTAATGTTATATTTATATATTTTTTTTTTTATTTTTTTAATTTTATTAGGTTTTTTTTTTTTAATAAAATTAATAATTTTATTATTTATAGAAATTCCTATACATAATGTTGAATTTAATAAATTTATATTATTAGTAAATATTTTAATTTTTTTATTTATTTTATTTATATATAAATTTAATTCTATTCCTTTAAATTTTCCTATTCATTTTTTTTGAATATTTATAATATTTTTTGGCCATTTATTTAATTTTTTTAAATCTTTATATAATTTATTAGCATATTTTGTTATTTTAATAAATCATTGATTTATTTTTTTATATTTTATTAAGGAATTGCATCTTCAACATCTTCCATTTATTACTTGTTCATTTGCTAATACTGTTTTATCTATAGAACATCAATTTACTATATCTTTTTTTTTATATAATAGTTTTTTTTTAAATAATTTAATAAGCAATCATTGTTCTCATTTATAATAACTTGATTTAGATGTATTTATTTCTCTATTTCAATTATAACTTATTCCTAATATTTTTAATTGTTTTTTCATATAATTTATATTTTTTTTTATTCATTTATTAGGAGTAATGTTATTATTTATTGCTGCATTTTCTGCTGGTAATCCAAATGAATCTCATCCTATAGGATGAAGAACGTTTTTTTTTTTAAATCTTTGATATCTTGATATTATATCTCCTATAGTATAATTTCTTACATGACCTATATGAAGATTTCCTGAAGGGTAAGGTATCATAGATAAGCAATAATATTTTTTTTTATTTTTATTATATTTAACATTAAAAATATTATATTTTTTTCAATATTTTTGTACTATTTTTTCTATTTTTTTATGATTATATTTTTTCATTTTATTTATAATTTTATTTTATTAATATATTATATTTTGATATATAATATATTTTGTGTTTTAAGTTTTTAAAAGAAAAATATTCTATTTTTAATATTATTGAACATTTTTTTTTTATTAAAATTTTTATTTATTAAATATTTTTTATTAAAATATTTATTTTTTTTTTTAATTCTTAATATAGAATAATTTGGTATTTTAATATTTTTATCTAAAATAATTATTATTTTTATTTTTTTTTTTTTTTTATTTTTTATTAAATATTTATTACTTTTTTTATTTTTTAGTAAATATTTACCCATATTAATAGGTACTTTAACATGTATTTCTTTAGTATTTTTTTTATATGATTTTTCTTCTATAATTTTTAATATAGAATCTAATATAGATTTATTATTTCTTATATTACCAGATCCATTACATTTTGGACATATATAATAATTTGATTTTATGAAGGAATTATTTATCCTTTGTCTTGACATTTCTAATAAACCAAATTTAGATATATATCCTATATGTATTTTTGCTTTATCTTCTTTTATTATATTTTTAAAATTATTTTCTACAATTTTTTGATTTTTAATTGACATCATATCTATAAAATCTATTACTATTAATCCTCCTATATTTCTTAAACGCAGTTGTCTTATTATTTCTTCAGATGCTTCTAAGTTTGTTTTTAAAGCTGTTATTTCTATATTTAATCCTTTTGTATATTTTGAAGAATTTATATCTATTGATGTTAATGCTTCTGTATTATCAATAATTATTGACCCTCCTGAAGGTAATGTTATTATTCTTTTGTATATTAATTCTATTTGTTTTTCTATTTCAAAGTAATTAAATAATGGTATTTTTTTTTTATATAAGTTTATTTTATTTTTAAATTTTATTTTATCTATTTTTTTAATGTATTTCATTACTAGTTTATATACATTATAATTATCTATTAATATTTCATCTATATTTTCATATAAATAATCTCTTAATATTTTTATTAATAAATTATTTTGTTTATATATTAAACATGGTTTTTTTTTTTTATTCATTATTTTTTGTATTTTATATCATTTTTTTATACTTAATTTTAAATCTGATTTTAATGATTTTAATGATTTATTTATACTTGATGTACGTATTATAATTCCCATATTTTTTGGTAAATTTAATTTTTTTACAATTAATTTTATTTTATATCTATTTTTTCCTGTTATTTTTTTTGATATACCAATTAATTTAGGATTATTTGGCATTAATATTAAATTATTTTTTATTATTGTAATAAATGTAGTTAAAAACGCACCTTTATTATTTCTTTCTTCTTTATTTATTTGTACTATTAATTCCTGACCTTCATATAAATTATTTTTTAAATATTTTTTTGATATTTCTTTTATAGGTAGAAAACCATTTTTTTTTTCTCCATAATTTACAAATACTGCTTCTAATCCTGGTTGTATTTTAGATATTATTCCTTTGTATATGTTTAATTTTTTTTGTTTGTATTTTTTATTTTCTATATTTAAATCATATAATTTTTTATTTTTTACTAAAGCTATACGTAATTCTTTTTTTTTTGTAAGATTAATTAAAATTTTTTTCATTATTTATTCTCTAAATTTTTCTTTATTTTATTAAAATTATTTTTATTAAAATAATAGTTTATTTTTAAACAATTATTTATAATAATCATATGATTAAAGATTTTTTTTTAAATTTTATTAAAGTTAATATTAATAATGTAAATCAAAGAATTGATAATTATTTATTTAAAATAATTAAAATTTTACCTAAAAGTAAGATATATTCTTTATTACGTAAAGGAAATATTAGAGTAAATAAAAAACGTATTTCTCATAATTATAAATTAAAAATAAATGATATAATTAGAATTCCTTTAATAAATATTAAAAAAAAAAAAATATATATTGATAAATATATCATAGATAAATTTAAAAAATATATTATTTATGAGGATAAATATATTTTAGCTATTAATAAACCTTATGGTATTTCTGTTCATAAAGGTAGTAAAATTAATTTAAATATTATAGATATTTATAGATCTATTTATAGAAATGAAAATTTTTTAGAATTAGTTCATCGTATTGATAAAAATACTTCTGGTATTTTATTAATATCTAAAAATTTAGATATATTACGTTATTTACATAAAAATTTTAAAGAAAATAAAATTAAAAAAAAATATATAGGTTTAATTTACGGAATTTGACCAAATAATATTAAAAGAATAGAAAATTATATATCTAGAAATAGATATATTTCTTATATTACAAAAAATTTTAATAAAGGTAAATTATCTAAAACTTTATTTTTTGTAAATAAATATTTTAGTAAATATACTTTATTAGATATTATTCCTTTTTCTGGAAGAAATCATCAAATAAGATTACAAACTAGTTATTTAGGTTATCCTATAATTGGAGATAATATTTATGGTAATAAAAAAGTAAATTATTTATTTTTTAAAAAATTTGGAATAAAAAGATTGTTTTTACACTCTTATTTTTTATCTTTTTTTCATCCTTTTTATAAAAAAAATATAAAATTATATGCTAATTTAAGTAATGATTTTTTATTAATTTTAAATAATTTAATTTAAGGTTATTTTATGGCGGTACAAAAAAGTAAAAAAAGTAGATCTAAAAGAGGACATCGTAGATCGCATAGTAGTTTAAAATTACCTACATTATATAAAAATAAAGAAAGTAATGAAATAAGTTTATATCATCATATTAGTAAGAATGGTTTTTATAAAGGTATTAAAGTTATATAATATATTTTATATTTATTTAAAAAAAATATTAAATATATATAAAATTTATTTATATTAATTTAAAATATTATTAATTTATAATTTATTATAGGATTTTAAATATGTGCAATATAGAAAGTCGTATTAAAAAAATAATTAGTGATCAATTAAATGTTAAGTTAGAAGATGTAAAAAATGAAAAATCTTTTGTTAATGATTTGGGGGCTGATTCTTTAGATGTAATAGAATTAATTATGGCTTTAGAAGAAGAATTTAATATAGAAATATCTGATGATAAAGCTGAAAAAATAAATACTGTTCAATCAGCTATAGATTGTATAAATTCTATAAAAGTAAAAAAATAATATAGTTTTTGTTTTATTAAAAAATTTAATAGTATATATATCAATATACTAATAATAAATATTATCAATAATTTTATTAATCTGAATATTATATTCAGGTTAATAAAATTTATTGTTAATTTTTATCTATATAATTTAATATTAAAATTATAATTACGAAAAATAATAACATTTTAAAAATGTTTTTTATTTATATTTAAAATTTATTATATTTTTTTTAATTATAAATATAATGTAAAAATATTTATAATAGTATAAATTTGTTAATAAAGATAATTGTTTTAAATTTTTAAATATTTTATAGTAAGGATATTTAATATTTATGTAATTATTAATATAAAAATTATTATATTGTTATTATTATTTTTAAAATAAAATATAATATTATTATTAATAATAATATTTTTATTGAGTAATTTTTTGATATTTTTTAAAGTTATTAATTATATTAATAAAATTGAATTTTTTAATATTTAAATAAAGTTATTATTAAATTTTTAGATAAATATATTAATATAATTATAATAAATAATATAATATTATTTTAAAATATTTATTTTTATTTTATTATATTTTTATTTTTTATGAAAATTTTAAGGTAGTTTAAAAAATAATATTTTATTTATTTTATTATTAATAATATATTTATTATTAATTTAAAATAATTTATTTATGTAATAATTTATAATATTAAATTTAATTTAAAAATATTAATATATATTATTATTAATAGTTTTAAATATTTAATACATAGATATTTAAAATATTAAATTTTTTTATATTTAAATATATAATTTTTATATTTGTTTTTTTTAATTGATAATTATATTATTATAATTATTATTATATATAATTTTAAATTAAAATTATAAATAGTATAATTATTATATTTTTATATAATTAGTAAAAATTTTTTATTAAAGATATATAATATATATTATATATATAATATAATAAAAAATTTATATTAAATATAATTATTATTATTAATATAAAATAATATAAAAATATATAAGTAATATTAATTAAATTATTTTTTTAAATTTTTTATATTTATTTAATATTACTATAAGTAAATATAAAATATTTATTTTTATATTTTAAATATAGTATAAAAAATGTTTATTTTTAGTTATATATTAAATTTATTTATTACTATTATATTTTTTATAAAATTTATTATTTTTAATATAAATATTAAAAAATTTGTTTTTTATAATATATTATTATTTAAGAAAAAATTATAATTTTTATTGATATTTTAAATTATTAATTTTTTAATTTAATTATTTTTATATTTTATTTTAAATAATTATATTTTATTTTTAACATAATTATTATATTATAATAATATTTATTTTAAATAATTTTTTTTTTTAAATAAAATATAATAGATTTAAATCCTAAAATTTTAAAATTTATTATTTTTTTAAATAAATATATTTCTTTAAAAATATTATTAATATTTTTTTTTATATATATATTTTTTTTTTTATTTAAAATTATAATTATTAATAATAAAATTCCTTTAATAATTAATGAGTCACTATCACCATTTAAATTTATTATATTATTTTTATTTTTTATATTTAATCAAACATTAGTTTGACACCCATATATTATGTTATTTTTATAACGTATATTTTTGTTTTTTAATGGTAGTTTTTTTCCTAATTCTATTAAATATATTAATTTATCTTTATATTTTTTTAATAAATTTATTTCTTTAAATATTTTTTTTTTTAATAATGAATTTTTCATTTTATTTTATTAATTTTATAATTTTTTTTAATTTATATATAAATATATTAATATCTTTTTTTGAAGTATACATAGCAATTGATATTCTACACATTCCTGATGTATTATATAATTTTATTGTTGGTATAGCACATTGATTACCTGTTCTAATAAATATTCCTTGTTGATCAAGTAACATTCCTATATCATAAGAATGTTGATTTTTAATATTAAATGATATTATACTTATTTTTTTTTTATAACCATATATTTTAATTTCAGGTATATTTTTTAATTTATTTAATATATATTTAATTATTTTTTTTTCATAGTTTATGATATTTTTTATTCCTATTTTATTTATATAATCTATAGCATTTCCTAATCCTATAATAGATTCTATATTTGGTGTTCCAGCTTCAAATTTTCATGGAGAATTTATAAATTGTATGTTATTTATATTATATTTTTCTATATTTATATTAGATATTATTCCTCCTCCTGATTTTCATATTTTAAGATTATCTATATTTTTTTTTTTACCGTATATAATTCCAACTCCAGTTGGAGCATACATTTTATGTCCTGAAAATATATAAAAATTACAATCAATTTTTTGTACATTTATTTTTAAATGTGATATTGCTTGTGAACCATCTATTATAGATATAATATTTTTTTTTTTTGCTATTTTTATTATTTTTTCTATGGGATTTTTAATACCTATTACATTAGATATATGAGTAATAGATATTATTTTAGTATTTTTATTAATTATTTTTTTCAAATGATTTATATCTATATATCCTTTTTTATTTATTTTTAATATTTTTAATTTAAAATTAATTTCTTTAGATAATAAATATCAAGGAATTATATTTGCATGATGTTCTATTATTGAAATAATTATATTGTTTTTTTTTTTTATATTTTTTTTAGTTAAACTATATGATAAAAAATTAAATGATTCTGTACTATTATTTGTGAATATTATTTCTTCTGGGGATTTTGCATTTATAAATTTTGCTATTTTAATTCTTATATCTTCTATTTTATTAGAGTTTATATTACTTAATGTATATATACTTCTATTAACTGAAGAATAATGATTTTTATAAAATTTGGTTTGATTATTTATTACGATTTTTGGTTTTTGAGATGTAGAAGCGTTATCTAAATATATTATTTTTTTTTTATTTATTTTTTTTTTTAATATTGGAAAATCTAATCTTATTTTTTTTATATTATAATTCATTTTATTTGTATTTATTTAATATTATTTTATATATTTTTTTACTTATTATTTTATTTTTTATTTTTTTTATTATATCATTAATAAATGTTATAAAAATTATTTTTTTTATTTTATTTTTATTTAATCCTCTACTAGATAAATAAAAATATATTTTTTTATCAATACAATTAATTTTTACTTTGTGTTCACATTTAGTTTTTTTATTTTTAATATTTAATTGAGGTTTTATAAAAATAAAATTTGGTTTATTAAAACATAGATTACTATTTTTTAATATTGCAATTACATTACTTGCTTTTTTAAGTATTGTTATTATACCAATAAATTTTATTATTCCAGAAGATAATATTATATTTTTATGTTTTTGATAACTTTTTGAATTAGATTTATTATGAATAATATTTATTTTATAAAAAAAATTATTATTTTTTCTAATTATAGAAATATTATTTATATTAATATTAGAATTTTTATATAAATTTATTTTATTTTTAATAAATATTTTTTTTGAATTAATTAAAAAAATATTTTCATAAAATTTAGAATTTTTTTTAATTTTAATATTTTTTTTACATAAGAAATTAGTTTTTTTATTTAAATTAATTATTTTAAAATAATTTAATATTATATTTTTATATAATTTTATATTATATGTATAATTTATATATTTGTTATTATAATTATTATATATATAATATTCTTCTATAAGGGTTATATTATTACTTTTAATTTTTATATTTATATTATATTTTTTTTTATCTATATATTTATTTTTATATATATATATTATATATATAGGAATATTTTTATTTTTTAAATTATATATTATTATATTTATTTTTTTTTTTTTTTTAGAAATTTTTATTTTAATATTTATTAAGTTTTTAATATTTTTATTTTTATATATTTTTTTATTATTTAATATAATAATTTTAATTAATTTTATTTTTATATTTTTTTTTAATAAATTTTTCATAACCTTTTTTTTCTATTATTTTAGAAATATTTTTGTTACTAGATTTTACTATTTTTCCTTTATTAATAATATGAATATAATTTGTATTAAGATTATTAATAATTTTCGGATTATGTGTTATTATTAAAAAAGATTTATTTTTTTTTTTTAATTTATTAATAATTTTTAAAATTAAATTTAAACTATTTATATCTAATCCTGAATCTATTTCATCTAATATAATCATATTAGGTTTTAATAAAAGTATTTGAAGTATGTCATTTTTTTTTTTTTCCCCACCAGAAAAACCTTCATTTAAAGATCTATATAAAAAATTTTTATCAAAATTTAATTTTTTAAGTATTTTATATATTTTTTTTCTTATTTCTATTATATTAAGTTTTTTTTTTTTATTAAATTCTCTTATTGAATTTAAAGATTGTTGTAAAAAAAATTCATTATTTAAACCAGGTATTTCAATAGAATTTTGAAATGATATAAAAATTCCTTTTTTTGCTCTTTTTTCTATAGAAACTTTATTTATATTAATATTATTAAATAATATATTTCCTTTAATTATTTTATATTTTTTATTTCCAGCTATTACTAAAGATAAAGTACTTTTTCCTGATCCATTTGGCCCCATTAATATATGTATTTCTCCTTTTTTTATTTTTAAACTTAAATTATTAATTATTTTTTTTTTTTTAATTTTTACATTTAATTTTTTTATATTTAATATATACATAATTATTTTTTTTTAATTATTAAATAAATTATATTCTAATTCTAAAGAATGTTCTATAGGTAACATATTTAATATTTTTTTACAAAAACCATTTATAATCATATATTTTGCATTTTTTTTATTTATTCCTCTTTGTAATAAAAAAAATATTTGTTCTTTATTTATATATGATGAATACGCTTCATGTTGTATATTACAATATTTATTTTTTGATTGTATACATGGTATTGTATATGCAGAAGCATTTTTGTTTATTATTAATGAATTACATTGAGTAAAATTTTTAGATTTTATTGATGATTTATCTATTTTTACTATACTTCTATGTGTATTTTTACTATTATCTTGACAAATACTTTTAGCTAAAATTATGGATTTTGTTTTTTTACCTATATGTATCATTCTTGTTCCTGTGTCTGCTTGTTGATTTAATTTCGTTATAGATAAAGAATAGAAATTACCTATAGATTTTTTTCCTAATAAAATTGCACTAGGATATTTTCATGTTATATTAGCTCCTTTTTCTATTTGTACTCAAGATATTTTACTATTATTACCTTTACATAAAGCTCTTTTTGTTACAAAATTATATATACCACCTTTTTTAGAATTTCCTGAAAATCAATTTTGTATAGTAGAATATTTTATTTCTGCATTTTTATATAAAATTATTTCTACCACTGCTGCATGTAATTGTTTTTTTTTTCTTTCTGGAGATGAACATCCTTCAGTGTAATTCAAATAACTATTTTTTTTTAAAATTATTATAGTTCTTTCAAATTGTCCTATATTTTTAGCATTTATTCTAAAATATGAAGATAAATTTACTGGACAATGAATATTTTTAGGAATATATATAAATGTTCCATCTGATAGTACTGCTGTATTTAATGATGAAAAAAAATTATCGTTTATTGGTACAACTTTACAAATATATTTTTTTACTAATTTTGGATATTTTTTAATAGCTTCATTAATAGAACAAAATATAATTCCTAATTTTAAAAGTTTTTTTTTATAAGTTGTTTTTATTGATATAGAATCCAATATTGCATCTACAGCTAAATTATTTATATTTTTTTTTAAAGGAATTCCAAGCTTATTAAAAGTTTTTTTTATCTTTTCATTAAATATTTTTTTATTTTTTATTTTAGGTATAGAATAATATATAATTTTTTTATAATTTATTTTTTTATATTTTCCATTAAATCATTTTGGTTCTTTCATTTTTTTTCAGATATTAAATGCTTTTAATCTTAAATTAAGCATTCATTTTGGTTCTTTTCTTTTTTTTGATATTTTTATTATATTTTTTTTATTTAATCCTTTTTTAATATTATAATTTTTTATATTTGTTTTAAATCCTTGTTTATATATATATTTTTTTTTTTTTTTTAACATTTTTATATTAAATTGTAATATTTTTTAAATAAATTTCAGTTTATATTATTTAATATATATTAATTATAATTAATAAAAATTTTTATTAAAAATATTATTATATATCAATAAATTTAAATTAGTAATATTTAATTATGTTATTATAATATTTTTTTAAAATATTTTTTTTAAATATTAATTTTTATAAAATTTATTTTTTATTTTTATTATTTTATTTAATTATTTTATATATATTAAATTTATTTTGTTTATAAATAAAATATCTTATTAGTATTATTTTTAAAAATTTATAATTTATTATTATAATTTTATAATATATATATTATAATATGTATATATTATATATTTATTTATAGTATTTTTAATAATTTTTTATAATTTACAATATGTTTATTATTTCTTTTGATTTTGGAATGAAAAATATAGGTATTGCTGTAGGTCAATTTTATACTAAAACAGCTAATCCTTTAATTTCAATAAATGCAAAACAAGGAACACCTATAAATTGAATGGAAATAAAAAAAATATTAGATATTTGATTAGTTAAAATTGCTGTTATTGGATATCCTTATTATTATATTAAAAATAGTAATTGTAAACTAATAAAATTATATATAAGAAAATTTGCAAATAATTTAATTAATAAATTTAATTTACAAATTTTTTTTTCAGATGAAAGATTTACTTCTTGTGATGCTAGAAATTTTATAAGTAATAATTTTAAACTATATAATTTATTTTATTCAAATTATAATATTCATACTATTTCTGCTGTAATAATTTTAGAAAGATGATTAAAATTAAATTCTTAAATATATCTTTTTTTTTTCATTCTTAATCAAAATATTATATCTAATATATCTTCAGGTAGATGACAATTAATAACTATTTTATTTTTATTTATTGGATGTTTAAATATCAATGTTGTTGCATGTAAGGCTTGTCTATTTAGTTTTATTATTTTATTTTTTATTAGTTTAGAAATTTTTTTGTTATTAATTATTTTTTTTGTTGTATATATTTTTTCACCTACTATTGGATGATTTATATAATTCATATGTAATCTAATTTGATGAGTTCTACCAGTTTCTAATTTAATTTCTAATAATGTAAAAAAATTAAATTTTTCTAATACTCTAAAATGAGTAATTGCTTTTTTACCGTTTTTTCCTATAGACATTATTTTTCTATTATATTTATTTCTTTTTATATATGTTTTAATAGTGTCTAAATTTTTTATATCATTACCATATACTAAAGTTTTATATATACGAATTATTTTTCTTTTTTTTATTTTTTTTATTAACTTTATATAACTATTTATTTTTTTTGCTATTATTAATAATCCAGTTGTATCTTTATCTAGTCTATGTATTATTCCCCATCTTGGAAGTTTATTATATATATTAGGATATAAATATATTAATTTATTTATTAATGTATCATTTAAATGACCTGCTCCTGGGTGTACAATTGTATTTTTTTTTTTATTTATTATTAATAAATATTTATCTTCATAAATTTTATTTATTTTAATATTTTTGTTTTTTTTATATATATATTTTTTTTTTTTTATTATTATTTTTATAATATCTTTAGAGAAGATTTTAGTATTATTTTTTTTTACAATTTTATTATTTAAATAAATTTTTTTATTTTTTATTAATTTTTGTATTTTATTTCTTGAGTATTTTTTTATTTTTTTTGATAAAAATATATCTATTCTTTTATTAAAATATTTGTTTTTTATAATTAAAAACATATTTATTTATTTTTTTATTAATATTTTATTTACCTATACAGAATTTTGAAAATATATTTTTTATAATATTTTTTGATAAAATTTTATTTTTTCCTATAATTTCACATAAATATTTTTGTATTTCATATAAATTTTCATATATTAAATCTAAATTTATTTTTTTATTTAAATAATATATTTTAATTAATTTTTTTATTCTTTTAAAATTACTTAAACTTAATTTAATTAAATTAATGTGTCTTTTTTTTGTTAAAAAATTATTTTTATTATATTTATTTTTTATTTTTTTTTTAATTATTTTTATTATTTTATTAATTCCTATTTTTTTTTTTATTGATATATTTAGTATTATATATTTTTTTTTTTTGATTATATTAAATTTTTCATTTGTTAAATCAATTTTATTACGTAATAATAAATGTATTTTTTTTTTTTTTTTAATTTTATTTAATATTTTTTTTTTATAATAATTTATAATATTTTTTTCTGATATTTCATATGAATTTTCTATAAATATTATTATATTTGAATTATTAATTTCTTTTCATGTTTTTTTAATTCCTATTTTTTCTATTTTATTTTTTGTATTATGTATCCCTGCTGTATCTAATATTTGAAAATTTTTATTATTTATTTTTATATTTTCTTTGATTATATCTCTTGTAGTTCCTTTTATATTTGTTATAATTGATGTATTTTTTAATGTTAAATAATTCATTAAACTTGATTTTCCAACATTTGGTTTACCTATAATTATTATTTTATTTTTATTTTTATTCAATAAATTTTTTTTAGAATTTATGTATAATTTTTTAATTTTTTTATAAATTTTTATTGTTTTTTTTTTTATATTATTTATAGTATTTGTATTAATTTCTTCTTCTGAAAAATTTATATCTTTTTCTATATTAATTAAATTATTTTTAATAATTTTTATTATTTTTTTAATTTTATTAGAAAATTTTCCTTTGAAAGATTGTATAGCTGAAAATATTTGATTTTCAGAATTTGAATATATAAGTTCTTTTATACATTCTGCTTGAATTAAATCTATTTTTTTATTTATAAATGCTCTTTCAGTAAATTCTCCTGGATATGCTATTCTTACATTTTTTATTTTTAATTTTATTATAGATTTTATAATTAATTCTATTATTTTTTGTCCTCCATGACTATGAATTTCTAAAATATCTTCTCCTGTGAATGAATTAGGTTTTTTAAAATATATAATTATTCCATAATCTATAATTATATTTTTTTTATTTTTTATAGGTAAGTATGTTGCATATCTATTTTTTGTTAATTTTCCTACTATTATTTTAGATATTTTTTTTACTTTTTTTCCTGATATTCTAACTATTCCTATTCCTCCGTATCCTATAGGAGTAGATTGAGCTATTATTGTATTTTTTATATTATTCATTATTTTAAATTTTTTATTATTTTTTTTAAAATATATTAAAAATTAATTAATAAATATATTATTTAATTTAATATAATAATAATATTATTACATTTATTATTTTTTATATGTTTGTATTAATTATATTTGTAATATAAATTTTTTTAAAAATTTTAAAATATTTTATTTTTTATTTATAAATATATATATATTATATATATAAAAAAATAAAATATGTAATTTTATATATATATATTTAATATTTTGTATTTTTTTTGATTTTTTATATTTTTTTTAAATTTTATTTTATATATAATATTTTTTTCAAATTTTTTTAAAATAATTAAATATATTTTTTTTTTTTAATAATAATAAATTTTTTTTTAAAATTATTAAATAATTTAATTTTTTTATTTTATATTGATTTATTCTAAATGTTTCTAATATTATTCTTTTATATTTGTTTCTTAATGTAGATAATTTTATATATTTTTTTCTTATTAAAATAGCTATTTTAGGATTTTTATTATTATTATATAAATATTTTATTACTATATATTTATATGTATTTATTTTAATATTATTTTTTTTTTTATGAATTTTATTAAAATATTTTATTTTTATTTTTTTTTCTTTTGTAAGAGATAATTTTCCTTCCATTTTTAGTTTTCATTCTATTTCTAAAACCGTGTTTACGTTTTTTTTTTATGTTTGATGGTTGAAATGTTCTTTTCATATTTTTTATTTTTAAATTATTTTAATTTAAGTTTTTAATAATATTTTATTTTTTTATTATAAATAAATATTTAATTAAAATAGAATATTATTAAAATATGAGTTTAACATGTGAATAATATCATTACAAGTTATTTGATGATAAATTAATTATTTTTTTATTTATATTAATTTAATATAAAAATTTATATAATTAATTAATTTATTTTTTATATTATGTTAATAAATATATTTTAAAATATTTTAAAATATATAAAAATTTATTTAAATATAAAATATATTGTTATTAAATTTTAATTTATTAAAATTAAATATTATTATATTTATAATATAATTAATAATATTATAATAAGAAATTTAATAATTTATTAAAATAATATTAAAGTGTAAATATGCATTTTATAATAGAAAAAGAAAAAATTGTTATTTTATTAAGTAAATTTAATACTTATATAGGTAATTCTTCAAAAAATCCAATTTTATCAAATATTTTATTAGTTTTAAAAAATAATAAATTAATTTTTATAGTAACTAATTTGGATATGGAGATTAATTATAGTATAATTTTATCTAGTGGTGAATTTTTTAAGAATGGTTCTATAACTGTAAATTTAAATAAATTTTATGAATTATGTAAAAGTTTTCCAAAAGGTAGTGTTATTGATATTAATTTTTTTAAAAAAAAATTAGTTATATCTTGTTTAAATAGTATATCTTCTTTATCTACTTTACCTGTTAAAGAATTTCCTTTGTTAGATAAAAATATTTGTTTTAATTATAATTTTAATATTAATAGTAATATTTTTAAAAATATTATATATAATTTATATTTATTTATGGGAAATCAAGATATTTATTATTATTTAAATGGTATGTTGATAGAATTTAAAAATAATTTTTTATATTTTGTTACTACAGATGGTTATCGTATATCTATATATAAATTATTAAATGATTTTAATTGTAATATAAATAAATTTTTTTGTTTAATTATTCCCAGAAAATTAGTTACTGAATTGTTTAAATTATTAGATTTAATTAATGAAAAAAATATTTTTTTTTATGTTAGTAATAATATGATTAAAATTATTTATGGTAATATTGCAATTTATTCTAGTTTAATAGATGGTTCTTTTCCAGATTATGAAAATATTTTATATTTATCTAAAAAATATATTTATATTGATATTAATATTAAAGATTTTAAAAGTGCTTTAATACGTTCTTCTATTATAAATAATAATTTATCTAGTTATGTAACTTTAATTTTTAATAATAATTCTTTAATAGTTTATAGTAATGATTTTAATAATAATGAAATAAGTGAAAAAATATTTATAAATTATATTGGTAATAAAATTGAAATTAGTTTTAATATAAAATATATTTTAGATATATTTAAATCTATTAAGAATAATTTAAGTATACGTTTTTATATAAAAGATTCTTTTTCTATAACTAAAATAATTGATTTAAATAATGTTTTTTTAACTTATATGATTATGCCTGTTCAATTATAAAATATTTAGTTTATATTTTAATGAGTATATAAAATTATGTTATTAAATTTTTATGATTCTTCTAGTATAAAAGTATTAAAAGGTTTAGAGGCTGTTCGTAAACGTCCTGGTATGTATATAGGTGATGTTTCTGATGATTCTGGGTTGCATCATATGATTTTTGAAATTATTGATAATTCTATTGATGAATTTTTATCAGGTTTTTGTAAAAATATTATTGTTATTTTACATAAAGATTATTCTGTTTCAATATTAGATGATGGTAGAGGTATTCCTGTAGATATACATAAAGAAACTGGATTATCTTGTGTTGAATTAGTTATGACTGTATTACATTCTGGTGGTAAATTTGATAATGATTCTTATTCAATTTCTGGGGGATTACATGGTGTTGGTATATCTGTTGTTAATGCATTATCTAAAAAATTAGAACTTAAAATATATAGAAATAATAAAATATTTTATCAAACTTATTATTTTGGTAAACCTAAAAATAAAATTTCTATTATTGGTAATACTAATAAAAATGGTACATATATACGTTTTTGACCTGATAAAAGTATTTTTATTAATTTTTCTAGATTTAAATATGAAATTATTTTTAATAGATTAAATGAGTTATCTTATTTAAATAATGGTTTAAAAATAAAATTATTAAGTTTATTAGATAGAAAAAAAAAAATATTTTTTAATAATGGTGGTATTAAATCTTTTCTTATTTCATTAGTTAATAATAAAATTGTAATTAATAAAAATATTTTTTATTTAAAAAAAAAAAAAAATAATTTTGATTTAGAATTTACTTGTCAGTGAGTTAATACATTTAAAAATAATATTTTATGTTATACAAATAATATATTTCAATCTGATGGGGGAACACATTTATCTGGTTTAAAATTAGCTATAACTAGAACTATTAATTTATTTTTAAATAAAGAATGTAAAAAAAAATATAGTTGTAATATTATTGGTGATGATACTAGAGAAGGGTTATATGCTATTTTATCTATTAAAATGCCTAATCCTAAATTTTCTTCTCAAATTAAAAATAAACTTATTTCTTATGAGATAAAATCTTTAGTAGAATCTTTTATAAGTGATAGTTTATATAATTTTCTTTTAGAAAATCCTATTGATTCTAAAAATATTATAAATAAAATTATTATTTCTTGTAAAAATAGAGAATCTTCTAGAAAAATAAAAGATTTATATAAAAAAAAAAATAAGTATGATTTATCTTCTTTTGCAAGTAAATTAGCCGATTGTCAACAAAAAGATCCTAAATTAAATGAAATATTTTTAGTTGAAGGTGATTCTGCTGGAGGTTCTGCTAAACAGAGTAGAAATAGATTTAATCAAGCGGTTTTACCTTTAAAAGGTAAAGTAATTAATGTAGAAAAAAATAATTTAAATAAAATTTTATCTTCTGAAGAAATAAATATTTTAATTTCTGTATTAGGATGTGGAATAAATTGTAGAAATTTTAATATAAAAAAATTAAGATATAATAATATTATTATTATGACGGATGCTGATGTTGATGGTTCTCATATTAGAACTTTATTATTGACATTTTTTTATAGATATATGCCTGATTTAATTAATAATGGTCATTTATATATAGCTAGACCACCTTTATATAAAATAAAATATTTAAATAATGAATATTATATTTCTAATGAATATGATTTGATAAGATATAAAATATATTTTTGTTTTAAAAATATATGTTTATATAAAAAGAAAAATAATTTATTATTATTAAATAATTTTAATTTAATTAAATTAGTTATAAAATATTTAAATATTTTGAATTTAATTTATAAAAAAGAAACTAAGTTTTCTGTTTATATTTTAAATTCTTTAATGTTTTTTAAAAAAATAAATATTTTAAATTATGAAAATTGTAAATTGTGGATTAAAAATTTTTCTTTTTATTTAAATAATAATAATATTTTTTTTAAAAAAAAAATTATTTGTAAAGTTTTTAAAAATAAATTTAATAAATTTTTTAAATTTAAATTTAAATTTCTAGATTTTTATTCTTCTGAATGTATTTATATTAAAAAAAAGTTTTTTAAAAAATATTATAGTTTATTATTAAATTTGGGTAAAAAATTGTATTTTTTTAATAAAGAATATGAGAAATATATTTTAATAAATAATAATAAAAAATATTTTTATAATTTTTATAATTTAATAAATTATGTTATAAATTATAATTTAAAATATATTTTTATACAAAGATATAAAGGTTTAGGTGAAATGAATCCTGATCAATTGTGAAATACTACTATGAATCCTAAAAATAGATATTTATCAAAAATATATATTAAAGATGCGGTAAAAGCTGATAAATTATTTAAAATTTTAATGGGAGATGATATTAAATCTAGAAAAATTTTTATAAAAAATAATATTATTTATGATAAAAAAAATATTTATATATAAAAACTCCTCCGACTGGATTTGAACCAGTGACATACGGATTAACAGTCCGTTGTTCTACCAACTGAACTACAGAGGAATAAATTAATAAATATTATAATTAATATAATTATAATTGTCAAAAGAAATATATATATATATATATATAAATAAAAAAAATAATTAAATTTATATTCAATTATATTATAATTAAATATATAGTGGGATGTCTGAGTGGTTTAAAGAGCATGTTTGGAAAATATGTATACTTATTTGTATCAAGGGTTCGAATCCCTTTCCCACTATTTTATAAATATATTTTATATAAATTTTTTTTAATAAAAAGGTATATTATGGTTATAATTCGTTTATCTCGTTATGGTAGAAAAAAAAAACCTATATATAATATTATTGTATCTGATAGAAGATATTTTCGTAATAGTAAATTTATTGAAAAAATAGGATTTTATAATCCATTTAATGATTTGAGTTTTATAAATTTTAATATTTTAAATAAGTGAATTAAATTTGGTGCTTTAATTTCTAAAAGAGTTTTATATATAATAAAAAAATATAAAAAAAATAATTCTTTAAAATAAAAATATGAATTTTAATATTATAACTATAAATACTAGTTTTTTTAAATCTCCTTTAAAAAATGGTTTAATATATAAAGCTATAAAAAAAAAAATAATAAATATAAATTTAATAAATCTTAAAAATTTTTTAAGTAAAAATAATAATTATGAAGATAAAATTTATGGTGGTGGTGCAGGTTTGTTATTTAAACCTGAACCTTTATATTTAGCTATAAATAATATTAAAAAATATAATTTTAATTCTTTAGTAATTTATTTATCTCCTCAAGGTAAAATTATTGATAATAATATAATAAAAAAGATATTAAGTTATAATTCATTAATTTTTATTTGTGGTAGATATAATGGAATAGATCAACGTATTATTGATAATTATGTTGATATTGAAATCTCTATAGGAGATTATATAATTAGTTGTGGTGAAATTTCTACTTTAGTTGTTATAGATATATTAGTGAGAAAAATACCTGGTGTATTAAATAATATTGAATCTTGTAAATTTGATTCTTTTAATTATTTAAATAAATTATTAGGTTTTCCTTAATTATACTAGACCTAAAATTTTTAATAATTTATATGTGCCAAAAATTTTATTATCTGGAAATCATAAAAATATATTTTTATGAAGATTTAAAATGTCATTTAATAAAACTTTGACATTAAAACCATATTTACTAAAATCTTTATTTTTAATTAATAAAAAAAAATAGTTTTATTAATAGGAGTTTATAATGAAAAATAAAATTATAAGTTATGTAGAAAAGAAAAATTTTAATATTAATAAAAAAATTAATTTTATAACAGGAGATATTATAGAAGTTAAAATATTTATTATTGAATTAAATAAAAAAAGATTACAATCATTTAAGGGTAAAGTAATTTCTATAAAAAAAAGGGGTATTAATTCTTGTTTTACATTAAGAAAAGTATCATATGGTGAAGGTATTGAAAGATTATTTAAATTTTACTCTCCTTTAATACATTCTATAAATATAATTAAAAAAAATAAAAAAATTAAAAAATCTAAATTATATTATTTACGTTATATTAAAAAATAAATTTTTTAAAATGTATAGATTATTAGCTTGTGTAAAATATAATGGATCAAAATATCATGGTTGACAAAAGCAATTTAAAAATGATAACAGTATACAAAATATTATAGAAAATTCTTTATTTCTTTTATTTAAATATAATATAAAAATATTTTGTTCAAGTAGGACAGATGTTGGTGTACATAGTTTAGGTCAGACTTTTCATTTTGATATTAAAAAATATATTAAAATTAATTTGTTATTAAATTGTTTAAATAGAATTTTACCAATTTATATATGTATTAAATGAATTAAATATGTTTATTTAAATTTTAATTCTAGATATAATGCTATTGCAAGAAGATATATATATATTATATATAATTCAAATTTAAGATCAGTTTTTTTGAATAAATTAGTTACTTATATTAATAATAATATTGATATAAATATTATGTTAAAAGCATCAAAATTTTTAATAGGTAAACATAATTTTAATTCATTTAAGTCATCTGGATGTGAATCAAAAAATCCTTATAAAACTATTTTTTATTTAAATATTTATAAATTAGGAAATTTTATTTTTTTTGATATAAAAGCAAATTCTTTTTTATATCATATGGTTAGAAATATAGTTAGTAGTTTATTATTAGTTGGTACTTATAAATATTCTATATTATGAATAAAAGATTTTCTTTTTTATAGAAATAAAAATTTTTTTAATATATGTATTGTTAAACCTTATGGATTATATTTAGTAAATGTATATTATTAATTTTTTAGAAAAAATAAAGTTTTTATTTATATTTATTGAGTTTATTTATGATTAATTTTTATATTTTTAATATTTTTATATTATTATTTTATATTTTTTTTAGTTTTAAAAGGGGTTTTATAAATGATATTTTTTCTTTTTTTTATATGTATGTATTAATAAAATATTTAATATTTTATAAATATAAATTTGTTTTTATTAAATATAAAAAAATTTTTATTTTATTTTATTTTATATTTTTATCTTTTTTAGAAAAAATTTTATTTATTTTTTTAAGAAATATTGTATTTTTATTTTATTTTTTTATAAATAAATTTATAGGTTTTTTATTTGGTGTTATAAAAGGTTTAATATTTATATATATATTAAGTTTAATATATAAATTTATATTTTAATAATTTGTGGAGGTTGGATTTGAACCAACGACCTTCGGGTTATGAGCCCGACGAGCTACCACTGCTCTACCCCACTAATTATAATTATTATATCATATATTTTAATATTTTAAAATTTTTATTTTTAATAATTATATTATTATTATATAATATATAATTAATTATAATATTTTAAATTAAGGAAATTATGTCTAAAATAGTTAGAGTTATAGGTAGAGAAGTATTAGATTCTAGAGGTTATCCTACTATTGAAGCAGAAGTTTTTTTAGAAGATGGATCTTATGGAAGATCTATAATTCCTTCTGGTTCTTCTAAAGGTATTAATGAAGCGGTTGAATTACGTGATAATGATTTATCTAGATATTTAGGTAAAGGAGTATTAAAGTCTGTATTTATTATAAATAATATTATTTCAAAAGAAATAATTGGTTTAGATTCTGAAGACCAAGAATATATAGATAATGTTATGATAAATTATGATGGAACTTCTTCAAAATCTAAATTAGGTGCTAATTCTATGTTAGCTATATCTTTATCAGTAGCTAAAGCTAATTCAAATTCTTTAAATATACCTTTATATAAATATATTTCTAAATTAATTAACAATAAAAAATTTATTTTACCTATACCTATGGTTAATATAATTAATGGAGGTTGTCATGCTGATAATAATATTGATATTCAGGAGTTTATGATTCAACCTGTTAAAGCAAAAAGTTTTAGACATGCTATAAGAATTTGTTCAGAAATTTTTCATAATTTATCTAAAATATTAAAACTTAATAATAAAAAAGTATTAGTTGGTGATGAAGGTGGTTATGCTCCTGATTTATCTTCTATTGAAGAGGCTTTAATTTTAATTAAAGAAGCTATTGAAAAATCTGGTTATATATTAGGAAAAGATATTTTTTTAGCTTTAGATTGTTCTTCTTCAAATTATTATAATAAAGATAAAAAAATATATTTATTAGAAAATAAAAAATATAATTTTTATGAAATTACTGATTTTTTAAATAATTTAATTAATAAATATTATATTTTATCTATAGAAGATCCTTTAAGTGAGTTAGATTGAGATGGTTATATTTATTTAACTAGTATTTTAGGAGAAAATACTCAATTAATTGGTGATGATTTATTTGTTACTAATATTAACTTATTAAAAAAAGGTATATCTTTGAAAGCAGCTAATTCTATATTAATTAAACCTAATCAAATTGGAACATTAACAGAAACTTTAAAAGTAATTAAATTAGCTAAAAAAAATAATTATTATGTTATTATTTCTCATAGATCTGGAGAAACTGAAGATACAACTATTACTGATTTAGCTGTAGGAACTTCTTCAGGTCAGATAAAAACTGGTTCTATGAGTAGAACTGAAAGAATTTGTAAATATAATAGATTAATAAGAATAGAAGAAGAATTAGGATCATTTTGTTTTTATAAAAATATATCAGAATTTAATTTTTTTAATAAATATAAATAATATTTATTTATTTATTTTAATTTTATAATATAAATTAAATTTTTTATATATTAATTATTATTAATAAAATAATATTATTTAATAAAAATATTTTAGATTAGTTTTTTACTATTAAATAATATTATTTTTTTAAATATATTTTTTATATTTATAAATATATTTTATAAATATTTATAATTTTTATTATATTCATTTTATTAAAAAAAATTTTTTTTTACCTTTTTTTAATATAGTAAATTTATTAAAATATCTATCTTTTTTATTAATTTTATAATTTATATTTTTTATAGTTATGTTATTAATTTTAATTGAAGATTGATATATTAATCTATTAGATTCAGATTTTGTTTTAGTTATTTTTAATAATATAAGTATTTTTTTTAATTTTTTTATATTTTTTTTTAATATTATTTTAGGTATTTCAAATTTAAATATTTTTTTTAATTTATTAATAGTTATTTTTTTTTTTTTTTTAAAATAAAATTTAGTTATAAATTTAATTTTTTTTATATTTTTTTTTCCATGTACTATTTTTGTTATTTTTTTTGCAAGTATTTTTTTTAATTCATAAATATTTTTATTTTTTTTTATATAATTTATTTTTTTATTTTTTAAAAATGTTAATTGTTTAATATAATTTAATACTTTATTATCTTCTATATTTAATCAGAATTGATAAAATTCATATGGAGTTGTTTTTTTTTTATTTAATCATATTATATCGTTTTCTGATTTACTATATTTTTTTCCATTTTTTTTTATTATTAATGGTAATGTTATTCCAAAAGATTTTTTTTTATTTATTTTATTTATTAGATTTATTCCTGATATTATATTTCCTCATTGATCAGATCCTCCTATTTGAATTTTTGTATTTTCTGTATTAAATAAATGTAAAAAATCGTAACTTTGTAATATAGAATAACTTAATTCTTTAAAATTAATACCTTTTTTGTTTATTTTATTTCTTTTTTTTATTGCTTCTTTATTTAACATTTTATTAACAATAAAATTATTACATAAATTTTTTAAAAAAAAATTTATTTTCATATTTTTAAATCATTTATTGTTTTTTTTAATTATTATATTATTAGGTATTATTTTTTTAATTTGTTTTATTATTTTTTTACTGAATTTTGATATTTTTTTTATATTATATTGTTTTCTTTTTTTATTTTGAAAACTTGGATCTCCTATTAATGATGTAAATTCTCCTATTAATATTATTATTTTGTATCCATAATTTTGGAATCTTTTTAATGTTAATAAAGGTATTAAATGTCCAATATGTAAACTATCATTTGTAGCATCAAATCCACAATATATACTTATATTTTTATTTTTTATATATTTTTTTATTTTATTTTTATTTGAAATTTGTATTATTAAATTTCTTAATTTTAATTCTTTTATTATATTATTTTTCATTAATTTATATTTTATTATTGTAAATTATAATTATTAATTATAATATTATAATATAAATATTTAATATTAGTATATTTTGCGTTCTTAACTCAGAGGTAGAGTGCCATTTTGACGTAATGGAAGTCAGTGGTTCGATTCCACTAGAACGTATATTTATAAAATATATAAAAATTTTAATTTAACATAAAAAATTATGAAAAAAACAAAAATAGTTTGTACTATGGGTCCAAGTATTAATAATAAAAATATATTAATTAAATTATTGAATATTGGAGTAGATGTGGTGAGATTAAATTTTTCTCATGGAAATCATAATATTCATAAAGAATATATTAAAAATTTAAATAAAGCTTTATTAAAAACTAAAAAAAAAGTATCTATTATTTTAGATACAAAAGGGCCTGAAATTCGTACTTTAAAATTAAAAGATTCTAAAGAAGTGTATTTAAATAGTGGTCAAATATTTTGTTTTACTTCTGATAAAAATATTATAGGTAATAATATTATTGTAGGTGTATCTTATAAAAATTTTGTATTAGATTTAAATATAGGAGATATTATATTAGTTGATGATGGTTTAATTTGTATGTCTGTAATTAATAAAGATAATTATAAATTAATTTGTAAAGTTAAAAATAGTGGTTTTTTAGGTGAAAATAAAAGTATAAATTTACCTAATGTTTATATTAATTTACCTGTTTTATCTAATAAAGATAAAAAAGATTTAATTTTTGCGTGTAAAAATAAAATAGATTTTATTGCTGCATCTTTTGTTAAAAAAAGTTCTGATATTTTAGAAATTAGAAAATTTTTAAATGAAAATAATGGTAATAATATTAAAATAATTTCTAAGATTGAAAATAAAGAAGGTTTAAAAAATTTTGATGAAATATTAAATGTTTCTGATGGAATAATGGTAGCTAGAGGAGATTTAGGTGTAGAAATTTCTATTGAAGATGTAATTTTTGCTCAAAAAATGATAATTAAAAAATGTAATTTTTTTGGTAAAATAGTAATTACTGCTACTCAAATGTTAGAATCTATGATTTTAAATCCTAGACCTACTAGAGCTGAAGCAGGAGATGTAACTAATGCTATATTAGATGGTACTGATGCTGTTATGACTTCTGGAGAAAGCGCTAAAGGAAAATATCCTATTGAAGTTATTACAACAATGTATAATATTTGTTATCGTACTGATAATGATATTAATAATAAGATAAATAATAATTTTTTATATAAAAAGAAAAAGAAAACATCTTTAGATGAAGTTATATGTAAAAATGCTGTTAATATTTCTAATGAATTAAATTCTACTTTAATTTTAATTCTTGCAAAAGATAATATATATGTGAAATTTATTAGAAAATATTTTCCTAAATCATTAATATTAGTATTAACTAAAGATGATTTAATTTCTAGACAATTAATTTTAATTAGGGGTGTTATACCTATAGTAGTAAATTCTATTAATAATATATATGATTTTTATAAAATTGGTAAAAAATTATCTATATCTAAAGGTTATGCTAAAATTGGTGATATTATAGTTATGGTTTCTAATTTATTTAATAATGGTGAAATTTCAGTACATACATTATAAATTTATTATTTTTTTTAAATCAATAACTTTTTCATTATTAATATTATTTAAACGTATTAATATAATACCTTGAGTATTTCTTTTAAAAATATTTATTTTGTTTGTTTTAATACGCATAAATTTACCTTTATTAGTTACTATTATTACTTCACTATTTTTATTTATTTTAATAGCTTTTATTACATATCCATTCTTTTTATTTATTTTTATTGCTATTATACCTTTAGTTGCTCTAGATTTTTTTGCAAAATTAGATAATAATATTCTTTTTCCATAACCATTTTTTGTTATTATTATAATTTCTTTATCTTTATTGTTAATTGCTAATGAAGATACAATATAATCTTTATTTATTAATTTTATAGCTTTTACTCCTGATGAATTTTTACTAGTTTCTCTTACATTATTTTCTAAAAATCTTATTGCTTTTCCAAATTTTGTAAATAACATTATTTGTTGGTTTTTTTTTACATATATTACACTTACTATTTCATCATTATTTTTTAAATTTATTATATTTAATATTTTATTTTTTTTTATAATTAATTTACTTATTTTAATTTTTTTTATAATTCCATATTTTGTTACTAATATTAAATATTTATAGTCATTATTATTATTTTTATATTCTAGTAAAAATGTAATTTTTTCTTCTTTTTTAATTTTTATATAGTTAATTATTGGTTTACCTTGATTATATTTATTTTCATATGGAAAATTATAACAGTAAATTATAAAATATCTTCCTTTATTAGAAAAAAGAAATATTTTTTTATGTGTATTACTTATTAGTATATTTTTTATATAATTTTTATTTTTTATTTTTATAAAATTTTTTCCTTTACCCCCTTTATTTTGTGTTTCAAAATTTTTTATTTTTTTATAACTTATATAATTAAATTTAGTTAAAATTACTATTATATTTTCTTTTTTTATTAAATCTTTAATATTTATTTTAGTTTCTTTATTTTTTATTTTAGTTAATCTATTATCTCCAAATTTTTTTTTTATATATTCTAATTCTTTTTTAATTATATTTTTTAGTATTTTTTTATTTATTAGTATTTTTTTTAATTTTTTAATTTTATTTTTTATATTTTTGTATTTTTTTTTTATTTTTTTTTGCTCCATTTTTGTTAATTTAATTAAACTTAATTTAAGTATTGAATTTATTTGTAGACTACTTAAATTATATTTTTTTTTTTTATTATTTATTTTTATATTTTTTTTAATTTTAAATTTTATATTTATTATTTTTTTTTTAATTTCATTTTTATTATTACATTTTTTTATAATAATTAAAATTTTATTTATATTTCATAATGTTATTATGAAGCCTTCATATATATGAAATTTTAATTTATTTTTTTTTAATTTAAAAATTGTTTTTTTTTTAATTATTTTTTTTCTATGTTTTATAAATATTTTAAATATATTTTTTAAATTTAAAATTTCTGGTTTTCCATAATTTAATGCAACAATATTAATTCCATATGATATTCTTAAATTTGTTAAATAAAATAATTTATTTATTATTATTTTTCTATTTATATTTTTTTTAATTTCTATTACAACTCTCATTCCATCTTTATTAGATTCATCTATTATATTATTTATACCATCTATTTTTTTATCTTTTTTTAATTGAATTATTTTTTTTATTATTTTTGTTTTATTAATTTGATAAGGTAATTCTTTTATAATTATATATTTTTTATTATTTTTATTATCATTTTCTATTTTAATTTTTGATCTGATTTTTATTGTACCCTTTCCAGTTTTATATGCTTTATATATTTCTTTTGAATTTTCAATTATTCCTCCAGTAGGAAAATCTGGTCCTTTAATATATTTCATTATATTTTTTGTTGTTATTTTATTGTTTTTTAAATATGCTATTAATGCATTAGTTATTTCATTTATATTATGAGGAGGTATATTTGTAGCCATACCTACTGCTATTCCTGTTGATCCATTTATTAAAATATTTGGTATTTTGGTAGGTAATATTTTTGGTATTTTTTGTGTTTCATCATAATTATTTATAAAATTAATTGTATTATATTTTATATCTTTTAGAAATTCATGAGATATTTTAGACATTCTTATTTCTGTATATCTCATTGCTGCCGCTGAATCTCCATCTATTGAACCGAAATTTCCTTGACCATCTATTAAAGGGTATCTTAGTGAAAAATTTTGCGCCATTCTAACTATAGAATCATAAACAGCATTATCTCCATGAGGATGATATTTTCCTATTACATCTCCTACTATTCTTGCTGATTTTTTATATGGTTTATTAAAATAATTTTTTAATATATACATAGCATATAATATACGTCTATGTACTGGTTTTAATCCATCTCTAATTTCAGGAAGAGCTCTTCCTATAATTACTGACATTGCATAATCTAAATATGATTTTTTTAATTCTTTTTCTATTTTTATATTATTTTTTTTTTTATTAATTTTAATTGTATTTTTCATATAGAATTATTTTATAAATATATATTAAAAATTTAAAAAAAAAATTATATTTTTATTTTTATTTAAAAAATATAATTTATTTATTTTAATTTTTAAATATCATTTTTTTAATTTTAAATTATATTAAAATATTTTCCTATTATATTTAATGTAAAAGTAAAAATCATTAATATTGAAAGGTTGATTTTTTTTTTTAATAATCATATATATATTAATATTATTATTAAATTTATATTATTAGGTAATATTTTATTTAAAATTGTTTTTAATGTTATTTTTTTTTTTTGTTGATTTAAAATTATTAAAGGTATATTTATATTAGTTCATTTATTAATTAATCCTCCTATAATAAATAATTCTAATATAAATAATATTTCAATAATTTTTTTAATTATGTTATTATTTATATATTTTGTTATTTTTAATTCATTTTTATATCCATAATATATACTATAATATAATATTAATAATCTAATTATATTAAAAAATATAAAAAATAATAATAAATTTATTATATTTTTAATTTTATATATATTTGATTCTAATATTGTTAATATTGGTCTTATTATTATTCAAAATATTATATCACTTATACCTGATAAAGGTTTTATTAAGTTTATTTTAATATTATTTATTATATTTTTATTTATATTAATTCCATTTATTTTTTTTTTTTTAATAGCTATTAGTATTTCTAATATTAAAAAAATCATATATAGATTAATATTAAGAAATTTTAGATATTTTTTTATTTTATTTTTTTTTTTAATATTATTTTTATATAATTTAGTTATTATATTTATTATTTTAAAATAGAAAGATAATATTTTTTTTTTTTTAAAATTTCATAAATTTTTTAATAAAGTATTTTGTATGAATGTTTTATTTACATTATTATTAGTTTTATTATTATTCATATTATTTTATAAATTATTTTTAATCTAAATTATTATTTTTATTTTTTTTATTTTTATTATTACTATTTGTAATATAATATTTTGAGATATTGTATATATGTATTGTTTTAGTATAAAATCTAATATTTTTTAAATATATAATATTAAACTTTATAAATTTTAATATAATAAATTTTAAATAAAAAATATTAAAAATTTTGTAATTATTATATTAATTATTATTATATATTTTATAAATATTATTATTTTTTTATATAAATTTAAATTTTTATAATAATATAAAATATTAGGTTAAATATTTAAATAATTTTTTATTTATAAATATATTTATTAATAATGTTAATATAAAAATTTTTATTAATTATATTAATAAAATATATAAAAATTATAATATATATTTTTATTATTTTTTATTATTTTATTTATATATATATTTAAATATTATATTATATTTTTTTATTTATAATTATTTTTATATTATTTTTTAATATTATATAAAATATTTTTTAAAAATATTTATTTTTTTTAAAAATATTTTTATATAAATTAAATATTTTTATTAATTTTTTTAAAAATGTTATATTTTTTATATAATATCATATTTTATATTTCTTATTTTATTTATTAATTTATTTATAATATTAAAATAATTATTTTATAAAATATTTATTAAAAATATATTTTTTTATATTTAATTTTTTTTATAATTTTTTATATTTTTGTTATATTTTTATTTTTATTAATTAATTTTTTTATTTATATTTTATATAATAATTATTATTTTTATGTTAATTTTTTTATAATATTTTATTATTTTAATATTTTTTATTTTTTTATTAAAATATAAATTATATCGTTATTTTTAATTTTATATTTCTTTCCTTTTATTTTAATTTTCCCTCTTTTTTTTAAATTTTTTCATCCCTTATATTTTATGAAATTTTTATAACTTGTTATTTTAGCTTTTATAAATTTTTTATAAAAATCATTATGTATTTTTTTAGAAATATTTCAAATATTATTATTTTTTTTTATTAAAAATTGTTTTGTTTCTTTTTCATTTGTAGTAAAAATTTTTATTAAATTTAATAATTTTATTATATTTTTAATTATTTTATTATTTATTTTAATATAATATTTTTTATTTTTTTGATATAATTTTTTAATATTAAATATTAAAATATTATTATTTTTTATTTTATTAATTATATATTTTTTAGTTTTTTTTATTAAATTTTTATTACTTTTTCTATTTATATTTAATATAAATATATGTTTTTTAAAAGTTAATAAATTTATTTTTTTTAAAAAGTTAAATTTATTTTTATATATAATATTCTTTTTTTTTTTAATGTTATAAATATAATTATTAATTATTTTTTTTTTATTTATATCTTTACATTTATTTTTAATTTTTAATAATTGTTTAATATCAGATTTTATTATTTCTTTATTTATAATTTTTATATCATTAATAGGATTAATATTTTTATTTATATTTATTATTTTTCTATCATTAAATATTCTAATTATATGTAATAATATTTTAGTTTTTCTAATATCTTCTAGAAATTTATTTCCTAAACCTAATCCTTTATATGCTCCTTTAATTAATCCTGCTATATCTATATATTCAATTTTAGGAAAAGTAATTTTTTTACTTTTTGTTATTTTTGATATTTTATATAATTTATTATTATATATTTTTATATTTTTATTATTTGATTTTATAGTACAAAATGGATAATTTTCATTTTTTACATTACTATTTGTTAAAATATTAAATAGTGTTGATTTTCCTATATTTGGTAAACCAATTATTCCACATTTTATTTTCATATATATATATTTATTTTTTTTTTATTATTGGAAATAAAATAACATCTTTTATTGATTTATTATTAGTTAATAACATTACTAATCTATCTATACCTATTCCCACACCACTTGTAGGTGGTAATCCATATTTTAAAGCATTTATATATTCTTTATTATAAAAAATTTTATTTTTTTTTTTTTTAATAATTTGTTCCTTAAATATTTTTTTTTGATCTTTATAATTATTTAATTCTGTAAATCCATTTGCTATTTCATAACCTCCTATAAATAATTCAAATCTATCTGCTATATTTTTATTTTTTTTATTTTTTTTAGCTAATGGTGATATATCTATTGGATATTCTGTAATAAAAGTAGGTTGAATTAATTTTTTTTCTGTAGTAATTTTAAATATTTTATTTATTATTTCACCTATAGAAGTTTTTTTATTAAAATTTATTTTTATTTTTTTTGCTATTTTTTTAATTTTTTTTTTATTATCTAAATCTTTTAATTTTTTAAATAAATTTGAATATTTATATATTGATTTTTTAATAGTTATTATTTTGTATGGAATATTAAAATTTATATTTTTTTTTTGAAATTTTAAAATATATTTATTTTTATAAATATTATTAATAATATAATAAATTAATTTTTGTATTAAATTAATCATATATTTATAAGAAGAATATGATTTATATATTTCTATCATAGTAAATTCTGGATTATGTTTAAAAGATAATCCTTCATTTCTAAAATTTCTATTTAATTCAAATATTTTTGTAAAGCCACCTATTATTAATTTTTTTAAATATAATTCAGGTGCTATTCTTAAATAAATATTTTTATTTAATTTATTATGATAAGTAATAAAAGGTTTTGCTGATGCACCTCCTGGAATATTATGTAACATAGGTGTTTCTACTTCTAAAAAATTTTTTTTGTTTAAGTATTTTCTTATTGTATTTATTATTTTAATTCTTAATAAAAATGTTTTTCGTGTTTTTGAATTTATAATTAAATCTAAATATCTTTTTCTATTTTTTTTTTCTTTATTTTTTAATTTATGAAATTTATCAGGTAATAATTTTTTATTTTTAATTAATATTTTAAAATAGTTAGATTTTATTGTTAATTCATTAGTATTTGTTTTATATAATAAACCATTAGTTAATAAAATATCACCTATTTTTATATTTTTAATTTTTTTTATTAATTTTTTTTTTATTGTTTTTTTATTAATTAATATTTGTATTACCCCATTTATATCTTGTATATTTAAAAAATTATTAATTCCCATTAATCTTTTTGAAATTATTCTTCCTGCTATATTTAATTTTATTTTTTTTTCTATTATAATATTTTTTGGTAACTTTAAATATTTTTTTTTAATTTCATTTATGTTATTTATTTTTTTCATTATTATTTTTATTTAATATATTAATATTTAATTTAAGAATTTATTAAATTTTGTATATATTTAAAATTATTATTTTTTGATAAAAGTAATAATTTTATATATTTTATAGATTTATTTATAGATTTATATATTAATTTTTTTTCTTTATTTAATGGTTTTTCTAAAACAAAATTTTTTAATATTTTTTTGTTTTTTGGTTTTCCTATACCTATTCTCAGATAATATATTTTTTTTTTTTTTAAATATTTAATTATATTTTTAATACCATTGTGTGTACTATTTTTATTAAAAATAAATTTTATTTTACATTTACCAAGTTTTATATTTATTTCATCATAAATAATTAATATATTTTTATTTTTTATTTTTAATTTTTTTTTTATATTTAATATATGTATTCCTATATTATTTACATATGATTTTGGATTATATAAATATATTTTTTTATTTTTATTTTTTATTTTATATATTTTATTAAATTTTATATATTTTAAAAAATTATTATTTATTATTTTATTAATAAATCACATTCCTACATTATGTCTAGTATAAAGTAATTTTTTACTATAATTTCCAATTCCTATTATTATTTTTATGCACATTTTTTTTTAATTATATAATTTTATTTATTTTATTATATATTATATATTTATAATAAAATTATAAATTTATATAAATTATTATTGGTGGTTTATGATTAATAAAATTAATTTTGATTTATTATATATTGATAATAAAATTAAAAAAATAAGTAAATTATTAAATAATAACAATTTTGATTACAAAAATAAAGAAAATTTAAATTTAATATATGAATATAAAAAATTATTTAAAATTAAAAATTATTTTAATAATTTTATTAAATATTCAAATGAATTAAAAGATGTAAAATTATTAATTAATGATAAGGAATTAAATATTTTAGTTAAAGATGAAATAATTAGATTAAATAATTTAATTAATTATTATTCAAATAAATTAAAAAAATATTTTTATACTCTTAATAGAGATAAAAAAGATATATTAAATGTTTATTTAGAAATTCATTCTGGTACTGGAGGTAATGAAGCTTCTTTATTTGCTTTAGATTTATTTAAAATGTATGTAAAATATATAGAATTAATGAAATGAAAAATAAAATTAATAAATGTTCAAGAAAATTCTTTAAGTGGTTATAAAGAAATATTATTTAAAGTAATAGGAAAAAATGTTTATAGAAATTTAAAATTTGAATCTGGAGGTCATAGAGTTCAAAGAATACCTAAAACTGAATCACAAGGTCGTGTTCATACTTCAACATGTATAGTAGCTGTTATACCTGATATATCTTCTAAAAAATTACCTATAATTAATAATGAAGATATTAAAATAGATACATTTAGATCTTCTGGTGCTGGTGGTCAACATGTAAATACTACAAATTCTGCAGTTAGAATAACTCATTTACCTACAAAAATTGTAGTAGAATGTCAACAAGAAAGATCTCAACATAAAAATAAATCTAGAGCTTTAGAAGTTTTAAAAGCTAGAATTTATAATTTAGAATTAAATAAAAGACATAAAAAAGAATATAGTAATAAAAAAAAATTATTAGGTAGTGGATTAAGATGAGATAGAAATCGTACTTATAATTTTACTCAAAATAGAGTAACCGATCATCGTATAAATTTAACTTTATATTGTTTAAATGATATATTAAATGGTAAATTAAATTTATTAATAGATCCATTAATTAAAAATTTTTATAAAATATAAATATGTATATTTATCAATGATTAAAGAAAATAAAATTATATTATTCATATTATAATAATAATATATTTTATGAATGTTTAATTTTATTAAAATATGTATTAAATAAAAATAATTTATGAATAATTCTTAATAAAAAAAAATATAAAATAAATTATTTAAAATTAGTATTTTTAAATTATTTATTATATAGAAGATTAAAAGGTGAACCTATATATTATATAATTAATGAGTGTTATTTTTTATCTTTTAAATATAAAATATATTTTGATATTTTTATTCCTAGACAAGATAGTGAAATAATGGTTAAATATATTATTTTTTTAATTAAAATTAATAATTTTAAAAAAATATTAGATTTAGGTACTGGATGTGGAGTTATTGCTATTTCAATTTCTAAATATTGTCCTAATATTTATATATTAGGGGTAGATAAAAATATTTTATGTATTAAATTAGCTAAATATAATTCTTTAAAGTTAAATTCAAATAATACTTTTTTTAAAAAAAGTGATTGATTTTCTTATTTAAAGAAAAAAAAGTATAATTTATTTGATATTATTGTTAGTAATCCACCTTATTTAAATTATTATAAATATAATAATGATATAAAATTTGAATCTTTTATTAGTTTATTTTCAGATAATAATGGTTTAAATGATATTATATATATAATATTAAATTCTTATAATTATTTGTATAATTATGGATGATTAATTGTTGAACATTGTTTTAGTCAAGTTGATATTATAATTTTTTTTTTTAATTTTAGAGGATATTATAATATATATTCTTATAAAGATTATAATAATAGATTTCGTTTTACTATAGGTCAAAAAATAATTGATTAATTAATTTACATTATTTTTAATATAGGTATACCTAATATATTTAAATTTATTTTTATTATTTTTCCTATTATTGATATTAATTTTAATTTACTTTTTTTATGTTTTATATTTTTTATATTAGTTATATTTTCTAATTCATATAATTTTGAGAAATATATACATAAATTATATAAATATTTACATATTTCATGTGTTGTTCCATTTTTATATGATTTTTTTATAATTTCTTCAAAATTTAATATTTCTTTTGATATTTTAAATTCTAAATCATTATATATATAAAATTTATTATTTTTTATACAATTAGTTATATTTGTATTATTTTTTTTTAATAGAGATATTATTCTAATATATGAATATTGTATATATGGTCCAGTATTATTTTTTAATGATAATATTTTTTTTATATTAAATATATAATTTTTTGTTCTTTTTTTTGATAAATCCATATATTTTATAGCAGATATAGAAATTTTTTTTGATATTCTATATATCTTTTGTTTATTATATTTATTTTTATATTTTTTATATATTATTTTTTTTATGTACTTAATAGTTTTTTTAATTATTTTTTTTAATTTTATATTATTTCCTTCCTTTGTTTTAAATGGTTTTTTATATTTATTTAAAATATTTCCAAAATAATAATGTATTAATTTTATTTTTTTTGGTATATATTTTGCTTTTTTTGCTATAATAAATATATTTTTCATATATTCTTTTTGTCTTATATCTGTTAGGTAAATAATTTTATTTATTTTATATTTTTCATATCTATATTTTATACATGCTAAATCAATAGTGCTATATAAATATGCTCCATCTTTTTTTTTAATTATTATATTAAAATTGTTTTTTTTATTTTTTACAATAATTGTTTTATTATCTTTTAATGCTATTTTTTTTTTAATTAAATCTTTTACTATATATTTTAATTTATTTTTATAAAAACTTTCTCCAAAAATATTTTTTCTATATAATTTTATATTTAATTTTTTATATATTTTTTGATTTTCTGATATTGTTATATTAGTTATTTTTTTTCATATATTAATAATATATTTATTATTATTTTGTAATTTTAGTGTATTTAATCTACATTTTTTAGCAAAACTTTTATTTTTTAAAAATATATATTGAGATTTTTTATATATATTTTCTAATTCTTTTATATTACATTTATTTATATTTATTTTTTTTTCTTTAATTAAAGTTATTATCATTCCAAAATTAGTTCCTCAATCTCCTATATGATTCATTTTTATAACTTTATCTCCTAATAAATTTGATATTTTACATATACAATCCCCTAATATTGTAGATCTTAAATGACCTATGTGCATTTCTTTTGATATATTTGGGGATGAATAGTCTATAATTATTTTATTTTTTTTTTTATTTTTTATTCCTAAATTTTTAATTTTTGATTTTATATTTATAATTCTTTCTAATTCTTTTTTTTTTATATAAATATTAATTATTCCTGGTTTGATAATGTTTATTTTTTTAAATATTTTATATTTTTTTATTTTTTTTATAAAAGTATTAATTATTTTATATATATTTATATTTTCTTTTTTTGATATAGTTATAAAATCATAAATTTGGTAATCACTATATTTATTATTGTTTTTAATATTATAATTATATTTTTTGTATATATTATTTTTTTTTAAACTGTTTTTTATTTCTTTAATTATTATATTTTTAATGTTCATAATATATATATATTATATTGTTTAATTTATTTATTATTTTAGTAATATTTATTATAATAATAAATATATTTAAATTAAAATAAATTGAGTAATTTATTATGCGTAATTATTGTAGTTCTTTAACAATTAAAGATATTAATGAAGAAATAAATTTATTTGGTTGAATAAATAATATAAGAATATTTAAAAATACAATTTTTATAAAATTTAGAGATATTAGTGGTTTTATACAAATTTTATGTAAAAAGAATATTACTCATTTATGAAATGATATTTTGTTATTAAATAATGAATCTTGTATTGAAGTTTTTGGTATATTAAAAATTAAAAAAAATAGTTCTTTTGATATAGAAATATTAGCTTATTATATTAATATATTAAATTATTCTATTTCTTTACCATTAGATTTAAATAATATTAATAATAATGAAAATATTAGATTAAAATATCGTTATTTAGATTTAAGAAGAAATAATATGTTAGATATAATTAAATTAAAATCTAATATTAAATTTTTTATTAGTAGTTATTTTATTAAAAATAAGTTTATTGAAGTTGAAACTCCTTTTTTATCAAAATCTTTTTCTGAAGGAGCAAATAGTTATAAAGTTATTAGTAAAATATGTAAAAATAAATTTTATTCTTTACCTCAATCTCCTCAAATATTTAAACAATTATTAATGATTTCTGGTATAGATAAATATTATCAAATTGTTAAATGTTTTAGAGATGAAGATTTACGTTCTAATAGGCAACCAGAATTTACTCAAATAGATATAGAAATGTCTTTTGTTAATTTTGATGTATTATATAATTTAATAAATAAATTAATATGTAATATATGATTAAATTTTAAAAATTATAAAATTAATAATTTATTTAAAAAAATAAATTATTCTGATTCTATTAATATTTATGGTACAGATAAACCTGATTTACGTAACCCTATAAAATATAATTTTAATTTTTCTTTATTTTTATTTAAAAATTTATTTAGAAATTTTAATATAGATAATATAAAAACAATTATAATAAAAAATGTTTTTGATATATCAAATATAAATTTAATATTTAATTTTTTAAATAATAAAAATATATATAATTATTTTTGTATTTATATTTATAATAAAAAAAATAATATTTATAAATACAAAATTTTTGGTAATCTTAATATAAATAATGATTTTATAAAAAATATTATTTATTATTTAAATTTATCTATAAATACTTTTGTTTCTATAATTATTTTAAATAAAAATTTTGATTTTAATTTTTTATTAGATTTAAGAAATTATTATTGTAATTTTTTTAATTTATTTAAAAAGGATTATTTTTATCCTATTTGAGTAGTTAATTTTCCTATGTTCTTTTATGATAATATGAACAATATTAGTGCATATCATCATCCTTTTACTATGCCTTTAAATGTAACTTTATCTGATTTAAAATCTATGAAGAATTATAATTTATTATTTGCTAATTCTTATGATTTAGTAATTAATGGTTATGAATTAGGTAGTGGTTCAAAAAGAATACATAATTATAAATTTCAAAAAGAAATATTTAATATATTAGGTATTAAAAAAAAATATGATTTTTTTTTAAATTCTTTAAAATATGGTGCTCCTCCTCATTTAGGTATAGCTTTAGGATTAGATAGAATTATTATGTTATTATCTAATTTAAAGAATATAAAAGATGTAATTGCTTTTCCTAAAACTACTTCTGGTTTATGTTTATTAACTGGTTCTCCTGATTAAAAATATTTGGATTTTATTTGTGAAAAGAATTATTGGTATTGATTTAGGTACATATTGTACTGGATATGGTATTTTAGATATTTTAAATAATAAAATTAAATATTTTAATAGTGGTTGTATAAATAGTAATTTTATTAATTTTAATGATAGATTATATGATATGTATATAAATATACTTAAAATTTGTATAAATTATAAACCTAATTATTTAGTTATAGAAAAATTTTTTTATTTTAGAAATTATGATGTTTTAATTAAACTTAGTAAATTATCTGGAATAGTTATATCTATTGCTTTATTAAAAAATATTAGTTTTTTTGAATATAATGTTAAAAAAATTAGAAAAAAAATAACATTTAATGGTAATATTAATAAAAAAAATATAAGTAAATTTATATGTAAAAAATTTAATATAAAAAAAATATATAATTTTAATATTACTGATGCTTTGGCTTTAGCTTTTGCTCATTATAGTTATTTATATAAAATTTAATTTATTTATATTTATTAAAAATTTTATTTAAAATATCTTTTATTTATGTTAATATTTATTAGATTATATTTTATTTAAAAAGGTAATATTAATGTCAAAAAGAGTAAAAGGTAGTGTAAAATGGTTTAATGAATCTAAAGGTTTTGGTTTTATTACTCCAGAAAATAGTGATAAAGATGTTTTTGTACATTTTTCTGCTATTCAAAGTAGTGGTTTTAAAACTTTAACAGAAGGTCAATCTGTTGAATTTGAAATAACTGATGGAGCTAAAGGACCATCAGCTACTAATGTAGTTCCTTTATAAGGATTTATTTAATTATTTTTTAAAATTATTTTTTATTAATTTTAAAAAAAATTGTACTAATTTGAATTATTTATTATATATATATATATTTTAATTTATATATTAAATAATTCATTTAGTACTTTTATTTATTTAATTATTTAATTATTTTTTTATTTATTATCCTATATCTTCCTTTTATTTTTTTTTGATTTATGTATTTTGATATATATTTTATATATCTTTTTATTAATATTGTGTTAAATCCAAATTTTCTTAAAATATAATTGTTTATTATTTCATTGTCATTTTTGATAAGTATTTTTTTTGTTATTTCATGTATTTTAAGTGCATTTTTTCTTTTTATTATTTTTTTTATATCTTTATCTAAATTTAATAATTTTTTATATCTTTTATTATTATTTAATTTAGGTTTTCATTTTTTGTTAAAATTTTTTAATTTAAATTGTTTATAATGTATTTGACTATTTATAGTTTTATGTCCTAATATTTTATAAAAAAACATATCTTCATCATATTTTTTTCATTTTTTATCTTTTTTAAATCATTTTTGAAAACATATTCTACTATATATAGATCTAGTATCTTTATAAGTTCTTTTATTGTTTTGAAAAAATAATTTTGCATATTTATTAAATGAATTTGATAAATAATTACTTATTTGATAGTTTTTAGATAAATATTTATTTTTTTTTTTATTTATTTTGTGTATTATTTTTTTTAATATTTTATTTTTTCTTAATTCTTTTATTTTTTTAATAAATAATTTTGGTTTGCATAATAAATATATATTATATTTTTTTTTGTTTTCTGTTTTTGCTTGACCTTTAAATTCTATTTTATTTTTTTTATTTTTTATTTTAAATTTTCCTGTTTTAATTATTTCTATCATTCTTCTTCCAGATACTGCAGATAAAGCAAATGTTAAAGTAGATATTTTTTTTATATTATTTATTTTTGAATTATTATGTAATATATTATATATTTCTTGAATATAATTTTTATAATTTATTATTATTATATTACTTTTTTTTTTTTTTAATTCTTTATGTGATTTTTTTTTAGATATTAAAAATTTTCTTTTTTCTACTTTTAAATAAAATAAAATTTCATGATTTATTTTTATATTTTTTATATTTTTTTTTAATTTTTCTCCTTGTTGAATTCTGTTTATTAAATATTTATTTGAGCTATATCATTTTTGATTTATTAAATTTTTTAGTTCTTTTTTTCATTCCGGAAATATTTTTATTGAATTATTTATTATTTTTAAATTTTTTTTTGTTGAATATATTTTTATTTTATTAATTTTTTTAATTAAATTATTAATTAATTCTAATTTATAATTTAATTCTTTAAATTTTATATTTATTATTTTTATATCATTAATTTTATCTATATAATTTATTTCTTTTTTATAATATGGAAAATTTTTTTTTATATAATTTATTTTTTTTTTAAGACTATAATGTTTAATATTAATAAATTGTTTTCTTGCTCTTGATATATATGTTATATAAGTATTTAAAGATAATTTTTTTTTTTTTAATTTTTTTTTAAATTTTAATGCTTCTTTTCTATATAATTTATTTTTTTTAATTTGCAATATATTATAATTTTCTATTTTTATTATTTTTTTATATAATTTTTTAATTAATATATTTATGTTTTTATTCATATTTTTATTTTTTTTAATAATATTTATTCTTTTTAATATTGTAACATATATAATAAATATACATATGTATATTTATTATATATGTTACAATATTAAAAAGAATAAATATTATTA